>JAOUEE010000054.1 GCA_029858875.1 Acidimicrobiia bacterium | reverse complement strand
TATCACTACTCCACGTACGAGGACGAGTGCGAGGTCCGGCCCCCGGTGCGGCCCAAGGTGATGATCCTCGGCTCGGGGCCCAACCGCATCGGACAGGGCATCGAGTTCGACTACTGCTGTGTGCACGCCAGCTTCGCGCTTCGTGACGCCGGGTACGACACGATCATGGTCAACTGCAATCCCGAGACCGTGTCCACCGACTACGACACCAGCGATCGGTTGTACTTCGAGCCGCTCACCTTCGAGGACGTGGCCAACGTCATCGAAGCCGAGCGTGAGCAACTGGCCGGGGTGATCGTCGCACTGGGTGGTCAGACACCGCTGAAGCTCTCGGGTCTGCTCCCCAAGGAACTGGTGCTCGGCACCACGGCCGAGTCGATCGATCTGGCCGAGGACCGTGAGCACTGGAACGCCCTGTGTGCCCAGCTCGAGATCCCGCAGCCCGCGGGGGGCACGGCCACCGACCTGGATCAGGCGCTGGCCGTCGTCGAGCGCGTGGGGTATCCGGTGCTGATGCGTCCGTCGTACGTACTGGGCGGGCGGGCCATGGAGATCGTCTACGACGACGACGCTCTGCGGAGGGCGATGGATGCCCTCGCCGGGTTCGGCAGCCTGGGCATCGAGGGTGGGCTCTCGGCCGAACGACCCGTGCTCATCGATCGCTTCCTCGAGGACGCCCGCGAGGTCGATGTCGACGCCATCCGCGATCATGACGGGCAGGTGCTCATCGGCGGTGTGATGGAGCACGTCGAGGAGGCGGGGGTGCACAGTGGGGACAGCGCCTGCGTGATTCCGCCCCCCAACCTGAGCGCCGAGACCGTCGAGGTCATCGAGGACTACACCCGCCGTATCGCCCAGGCGCTCGACGTCCGGGGGCTGATCAACGTGCAGTATGCGGTGAAGGCCAACCAGGTGTTCGTCATCGAGGCCAATCCGCGGGCCTCTCGGACGGTGCCCTTCGTGGCCAAGGCCACCGGTGTGCCCCTGGCCAAGATCGCCAGCCGGGTCATGGTCGGCGACACGCTGGCCCAATTGGCCGACCAGGGTCTGGTGCGGCCCCGCGCCGATACCACCCACGTGGCGGTCAAGGAGGCGGTGCTGCCGTTCAACCGGTTCCCCGACGCCGACCCCCTGCTCGGCCCGGAGATGCGCAGTACGGGTGAGGTGATGGGGATCGACCGCACCGTCGGACTGGCCTTCGCCAAGAGCCAGATCGCCGCCGGCGGGTCGCTACCCGAGGCCGGCACCGTCTTCTTGTCGCTGGCCGACCGGGACAAGGCCACCGGGATCGAGGCGGCGACCATCCTGGCCGACCTGGGGTTCGAGCTGGTGGCCACACAAGGGACGGCCGACGCCCTCGAGGCCGCAGGGCTCACGGTGCGCGAGCGGGTGGCCAAGCTGGGCGAGAGCGGCGAGGATTCCGTGCAGCTCATCCACGAGGGCCGCGTCCAGATGGTGGTCAACAGTCCGAGAGGCCGGGGACCGCGCAGTGACGGCGACCACATCCGGGGCGCTGCGGCGGTGGCCGGTGTGCCACTGCTCACCACGGCGTCGGCGGCCCTGGCCGCGGCCCGCGGGATGCGGGACTGGGCCGATCACTCCCTCGATGTGCGTTCGCTCCAGGAGTGGCACGAAGCCGGCCGAGCCGAGGCTCCTTGAGGCGCAACCGCCCCGCTGTCGAGGTGGACCTGTCCACATCGGTGGGGGAGGTCAGCTTTCCCAATCCGATCATGGCGGCCAGCGGCACGGCCGGCTACGGATCGGAGCTGGCGTCCTACTTCGACCTCGGTCAGATCGCTGCGGTGGTGTCGAAGTCACTGCTGATCGATCCGTGGCCCGGAAACCCGCCACCGCGGGTGCACGAGACCGCCTCGGGCATGATCAACGCCGTCGGCCTCCAGGGGCCAGGCGTCGCCCACTGGTTGGCCGATGAGCTGCCGGCGCTCATTTCCACCGGGGCACGCGTGGTCGCCAGTGTCTGGGGTCGGTCCGTCGACGATTATGCCCGGGTGTCCGAGGCGCTGGCCGATGCCCCAATCGAAGTCGTGGCCGTCGAGGTCAACATCTCCTGCCCCAACACCGAGGCCGGGGGGGCGATGTTCGCCCACGACCCCGAGGCGGCGGCCGCAGCCGTGGCCGCTACCGAAGCGGTGGGCCGGCCGCGCTGGGCCAAGCTGAGCCCCAACACGGCCGAGCTGGTCGCCGTGGCCGGGGCGGTGGCCGAGGCGGGTGCCGCCGCCGTGACCCTCACCAACACGGTGATGGGCATGGTCATCGACACCGAGCGACGGCGTCCGCTGCTCGGCAACCGCACGGGGGGGCTGTCGGGCCCGGCGATACGACCGGTCGCCGTCCGGGCCGTCTTCGAGACGCGGGCCGCCTACCCCCATCTGCCCATCATCGGTGTCGGCGGAGTAGCTTCGGCGGCTGATGCCGTCGAGTTTCTCCTTGCCGGTGCGCAGGCCGTGCAGATCGGAACTGCGACCTTCGCCGATCCCCGCGCCACCCTGTTGGTGCGAGATCAGCTCCGGCAGTGGTGCGCCGAGCACGGCGTCACGTCGGTCGCAGAACTGATCGGCGCTGCCCATCGATGACCGGCCGCATCCCACCCGAGCCCAGTGACAACCGAGGAAACCCATGGCTGACAACGAGATCCCCGAAGAAGTGCGGAGCCGACTGGCCCTGGCCATCGACGTCGACGACGTGGTGGCGGCCGGGCGCCTCGGTAAGGCGATGGCTCCCTACTTCGGGGTGGCCAAGGTGGGCCTCGAGTTGTTCGCCGCCGCCGGACCCGATTCCATCGGCACCATGATCGATCTGGGATACAAGGTGTTCCTCGATCTCAAGCTGCACGACATCCCCAACACGGTGCAGCGGTCGGCGCGGGTCCTGGGGGCGTTGGGTGTCTCGTATCTCACGTTCCA
Organism: Acidimicrobiia bacterium; assembly: GCA_029858875.1. Classification (GTDB taxonomy): domain Bacteria; phylum Actinomycetota; class Acidimicrobiia; order Acidimicrobiales; family SHLQ01; genus JAOUEE01. The sequence continues at coordinate 13,176 of JAOUEE010000054.1, read as the reverse complement.
CGCCCACGGCGGTGTCGACATGCTGAAGGGTGGTGTGGATGGGCTCCAGCAGGGCGCGGCCAACGCCGGCCTCGAGTCGCCACAATCGCTGGCCATCACCGTGCTCACCAGCGACGACACCGCCCCCGATCACATCGTGCCGGCCCGCGTGGCCGTTGCCCTCGAGGCCGGTTGCACCGGCGTGGTCTGCGCCGTCAGCGACCTGCGCGAGGTGCATCATTACGCACCCCGCATGATCCGGGTCACGCCCGGCATCCGCCTGGCCGATGGGCCCCGCCATGACCAGGCCCGAGCGGCCAGCCCGGGCGAGGCCATCGCCGGAGGGTCCGACCTGCTCGTGGTGGGGCGGGCCGTCACCGAGGCCGACGAACCCGAGGCGGCGGCCGAGCAGCTGGTGGCCGAGATCCTCGGGGCCTGACCGAGCGCAACTGTTCATCGCAGTGGCTAGTGTTTCGGGCTATGGCTAATCCACCCTCGTTGTCTTCCGAGCAACGTCAGGCGGCGCTGCAGAAGGCCGCCGAAGTACGTCGTGCCCGGTCCGAGCTGAAGGCCCGCCTCAAGATGGGCTCGGTCACGTTCCGGGAACTGCTCGACCAGATCGACACCGACGAGGTGGTGGCCAAGACGAAGGTGTTGGCGGTGCTCGAGTCGCTTCCCGGAGTGGGCAAGGTGAAGGCCCGACGCACCATGGAGGAAGTCGGCATCGCCCAGTCCCGTCGCCTGCGGGGACTGGGCGATCAGCAACGCGAGAAGCTTCTGGCCGAGTTCGGGTGAGCCCACAGCTCGGGCGCCATCTCGCGGGTGTGGCCCGGCGCGATCCGGTGCGCGACCCAGATCATGGATCGCGCTGACCTGGACGACCGCCTCGTCATCGTGATCTCGGGACCGGGCGGGGTCGGCAAGGGCACCATCGTCGAGCGGCTCCTCGAACGCGATCCGCGTCTGTGGTTGTCGCGCAGCTGGACGACCCGGAAACGCCGAGACGGCGAAGACCCAGCTGCGTACCATTTCGTCTCCCCCGAGGCCTTCGAGCGCCAGATCGACGCCGGCGGATTCCTCGAGTGGGTCGACTTCCTCGACTACCGGCAGGGCACACCGATCCCGGACCCGCCACCCGGTGCCGATGTGGTGTTCGAGATCGACGTGCATGGCGGCATCGCCGTGGCCGAACGGTACGCCGACGCCATGCTGTTGTTCCTCGATGCGCCCGACCGCGACGCCCAGCGCCGGCGGCTGGAGGGGCGAGGCGATTCACCCGAGAAGGTCATCGCTCGGATCCAGCGGGGAGAAGTCGAGCGGTCGCTCGCCGCTGCCGGCGGGTATCGCACCATCATCAACGACGAGCTCGACGATGCGGTGACCGCGGTGGCTCGGGTCATCGCGGACGAACGGCGCCGACGCTGGGCTTGAACGCCCGTGCGGAGTCGGGGCCGGTGATCGCACTGGTACCCTGACGGGTTGACGCGAGCGGATCACCGCCCAGCCGACATCGAAGGACGTACCCATGCCTGCCGGTCACGACACCATGATCGAACCCCCCGTCGAGGAGTTGCTCGAGCGGGCCGGTTCGAAGTTCCGGCTGGTCACGCTTTCATCGAAGCGGGCTCGGCAGATCAACGCCTACTTCGGCCAGGTCGGTGACGGCATCGGATCGTCGATTCCGCCGCAGGTGACCTCCACGGCTCGCAAGGCGCTCTCGATCGCGTTCGAGGAGATCTACGTCGGGAAGATCGTCGCGGTGGAGCCTGAGCCCGAGGCCGATGCCGACGTCGTCGCCGAGGAGCTCGCGACCGACGACGAGTCCTGAACGGCTCCACCGGGGGCGTCACCATGCTGGAAGGCAAGCGAATCGTCCTCGGGGTGACCGGCGGCATCGCCGCCTACAAGGCCGTCGATGTCTGTCGGCGGCTGGTGGACCTCGGCGCGCACGTGGCCCCGGTGCTCACCCGTGGAGCCGAGCGATTCATCGGCGTGGCCACCTTCGACGCGCTGGCGTCCGAGCGGACCCAACGGTCGCTGTGGGACGAAGAGAGCCCGATTCCCCATACGCGCCTGGGTCAGGGGGCCGATGTGGTGGTGGTGTGCCCGGCTACGGCGCGCCTGCTGTCGGACTATCGCACCGGTCGTTCCGGTGATCTGCTCACGGCCACCTTGATGGCCACGCGGGCTCCGGTGGTACTGGCACCGGCCATGCACACCGAGATGTGGGAACAGCCGGCCATCCAGGAGAACGTGCAGGTCCTGCGAAACCGTGGGGTGGTCATGGTCGACCCCGAACCCGGGCGCTTGGCCGGCGGCGACATCGGTTTCGGACGGCTGGCCCGGACCGAATCCATCGTCGATGCCACCGTGGCCGCGGCCCATGGGCGGATCGGTGACCTGGCCGGTCTCCACGTGCTCGTCACCGCGGGTGGTACCCGAGAGCCGCTCGACCCGGTGCGTTTCCTGGGTAATCGCTCCACGGGCAAACAGGGAGTGGCGCTGGCTCGCGAAGCGCTGGCCAGGGGGGCACGGGTCACCCTGATCACGACGTCTGACCTCACCGTCAGTCCAACCCTGCGAACCGTGCGCGTGGAGACGGCCGACGAGATGCACGAGGCGGTGCACGCCCATGTCGGAGATGCCGACATCGTGGTGATGGCGGCTGCCGTGGCCGACTTCCGGCCGGCGCGTGAGGCCGGCCAGAAGCTCAAGAAGCACGACGGACCCCCGCGTCTGGAGCTGGAGGCCACGACGGACATCCTGGCCGAGCTGGGGGCGAGCAAGCCGCCCGGTCAGGTGCTGGTGGGCTTCGCCGCCGAGACCGCTGACCTGCGAGCCAACGCCACCGCCAAATTGGCCAAGAAGGGCGCCGACCTTATCATCGGCAATGATGTCTCGGCCCCAGAGGTGGGTTTCGGGCACGACACCAATGCGGTGATCGTGGTCGGCGCCGATGGGTTCGACAAGGAGATACCGCTCTCGGACAAGCGCGAGATCGCGCGAGCCGTGCTCGACTCGGCTCTCGACGTGCGGACCAGAACCGGTCGTGATCTGCCCAAGTTCCTGGAAACACAACGAGCAACAACCGCAAGGGGTGACGGTCCAGGGACCGTCACACGAGGAGAGCAACTGTGAGAGCGTGGACCTTCACCTCGGAGTCAGTCACCGAGGGCCACCCAGACAAGATGGCCGACCAGATCTCTGACGCGATCCTGGACGCCATGTTGGCCCAGGATCCCATGAGTCGCGTGGCCTGCGAGACCATGGTCACGACGGGCTTGGCCATCGTGGCCGGCGAGATCACCACCAAGGCCTACGTCGACATCCAGGACACGGTCCGCAAGACCATCTGCGAGATCGGCTACGACCGGGAGGCGTTCGGCTACGACGGCAACACCTGTGGCGTCATGGTGGCGCTCGACGAGCAGTCCCCGGACATCGCTCAGGGCGTCAACGACTCCGAGGAGGTGCGCAGCGGCGAGTCCGGCGAAGAGGACGAGCTCGACAAGCAGGGCGCCGGCGACCAGGGAATGATGTTCGGCTACGCCTGCGACGAGACCGACGAGCTCATGCCGCTGCCCATCCACCTGGCGCATCGCATGGCCGAACGCCACGCCGAGGTCCGCCGGGCCGGCACCGTGCCCTACCTCCGGCCCGACGCCAAGACCCAGGTCACGTTCGAATACGAGAACAACCGTCCGGTGCGGCTCAAGACCGTGCTGATCTCCACGCAGCACAACGACGGCATCGACCGGGACACGATGATCCGCCCCGATCTCATCGAGCATGTCATCGAGCCGGTGATCCCCGAGCAGTTCGCCGACGACGACTACGCGGTCTACGTCAATCCCACCGGCCGCTTCGTCATCGGCGGACCGGTGGGCGACGCGGGCCTCACCGGACGCAAGATCATCGTCGACACGTACGGCGGCATGGCCCGCCACGGCGGCGGTGCGTTCTCGGGCAAGGATCCCTCCAAGGTCGACCGGTCGGCGGCCTACGCCACCCGCTGGGTGGCCAAGAACCTGGTGGCCGCCGGGGCCGCCGAGCGCTGCGAGGTTCAGGTCGCCTACGCCATCGGCATGGCCCGTCCGGTGTCCGTGCTGGTCGAGACCTTCGGCACCGAGAAGGTCGACCGTGACAAGCTCGAGGAGGCCGTCAACCAGGTCTTCGATCTCCGGCCCGCCGCCATCCTGCGTGACCTCGACCTGCGCCGGCCCATCTACCGCCGCACCGCGGCCTACGGGCATTTCGGTCGGCAGAGCAACGATGGCTTCCCATGGGAACGGACCGACCGGGTCGACGAGCTGAAGTCGGCTCTGGGGCTCTGACCCCGGCCGAGGGGTCCACCGCCGATCAAGGCCGGCTGCTCGATCCCGACACCCTCGCGTCGGGCCGGCCACAACACGACGACCCGCCCCCGCTGGGCCGGGTCGTGCGCGTCCTGCCCGACGTGGCGGCCATCGACCGGGTCTTCGACTACGAGGTTCCCGAGGCGTGGGAGACCGACGGTCGAGCCGATCGGGTGGTGATCGGTTCCGTCGTGCGGATCGACCTCCACGGGAGACGGGTCGGCGGATGGGTCGTCGATGTCGACGTCGAACCTCCCCCCAGGGTGACGGTGCGTCCGCTGGCCAAGCTCTCGGGCTATGGACCCTCGGCCGAGGTGATCGACCTGGCCCGCTGGGTGGCCCACCGATGGGCCGGTCGCCTGGCCCGGGTACTGGTGACGGCGACGCCGCCTCGGGTGGTGACTCACCTACCGGCCCCGCGGCCGGTGGTCCCCGCGGCCTCCTCGGTGGGGCCAGGGGTGGTCAAGGCGTTCGAGAAGGACCGTGCCGTGGTGCGCCTGCCCCCGAGCGCCGATCCCTTTCCAGTCGTCCAGGAAGCCGCTCGCCGTGGCAACGCGTTGGTGCTGGCCCCAACCGTGGAGTCGGCCCGCGCCGTGGCGGCACGGCTCCGTCGAGCCGGCGTCGTCGTGGCGGTGGTTCCCCGCGACTGGGAGTCGGCTCTGGCCGGGGCCACCGTTGTGGGCGCCCGCTCGGCGGTGTTGGCGCCGGTGCAGGACCTGGCCGCCGTCGTCGTGCTCGACGAGCACGACGAGGCACATCAGGAAGAGCGCAATCCCACCTGGCACGCCCGCGACGTGGCCATCGAGCGGGCGGCGCGGGCCGGCGTGCCGTGTGTGCTGGTGTCACCAGCCCCCAGCGTCACCGCGGTCGAGCTGGCGCCGGTGCTGCGCCCGAGCCGGACCGTCGAGCGCCGGGGATGGCCCGTCATCGAGATCATCGACCGGCGCAGCGACGACCCCGTGCGGGGCGGGATCCTGTCGGAGGGCCTCACCGACGTGCTGCGCCGTGACGGCCGGGTCGTGTGCGTGCTCAATCGCAAGGGTCGATCCCGTCGGCTGGCGTGTGACCGATGCGGGGAGCTGGCTTGGCACGAGGACTGCTCGGTGGCCCTGCAGCAGACCGACCTGGGTCGGCTCGTGTGCCCGGGGTGCGGCGCCGATCGACCGATGGTCTGTGACCATTGCGGCGCCACACGGTTCAAGAACCTGCGGGCCGGGGTATCACGGGTACGCGAGGAGCTCGAGGCGCTGGCCCGGCGACCGGCTCAGGAAGTCACCGGTGATGACGACGCCACGGTCGTCGAGGAGCTGATCGTGGGCACCGAGGCTGCGCTGTACCGCGTGACGTCAGCGCGCACCGTGGTCTTCCTCGACATCGACCAAGAGCTCCTGGCGGCTCGCTACCGGGCCGCCGAGCAGACCATGGCGCTGCTGGTGCGGGCGGCGCGACTGGTCGGTGATCGCGACGGCGGAGGACGACTCGTGGTCCAGACCCGCGTCCCCGACCACGTGGTCCTCCAGGCGGTGCTCCATGCCGATCCCGGCCGAGTGGTCGACGCCGAGATCGAGCGCCGCCAGGTGCTCGGTTTCCCGCCCTACGCGGCCCTGGCCGAGCTGTCGGGGACCGGTGCGGCGGCGTTCGCGGAGACGCTGCGGGCGACGGGCCGGGTCGACGTGCTGGGCCCGGTCGATGATCGGTTCCTGGTGAAGGCGGCCACGTCAGACGATCTGGCTGCGGTGCTGGACACCACCCCGCGGCCCGAGGCCCGCCTACGCGTCGCCGTCGACCCGCCCCGGGTCTGACCAAACCTGACGGCGAGCCTCGTAGATGGCCACCGACGCCGCAGTGGCGACGTTGAGCGACCCCACCCGGCCCAACTGCGGGATGAAGCCCACGGCATCGGCCCCTTCCAGAATGGAACGGCTGACGCCCCGGTCCTCGTGTCCGACGGCGAGGCACACGTGCCCGGTGAGATCCAGCTGGTGGAGCGGTTGGGCCTCATCGGTCAACTCCACCGCGATCAGCCGATAACCGGCGGCGGCGACATCGGACAGGGCCTGCTCGGCGTCGGCGGGCTGGTGCACCGTGAGGAAGCGGTCGGTTCCCATGGCCGTCTTCTGCACCTTGGAGTCGCCCGGATCAGGAGTGGCACCCAACAGCCAGAGGTCATCGACGCGCCACGCGGCCGCCGATCGGATCACCGCTCCGACATTGAAAGGAGTCTGGACCGAGTCGAGCAGCACGCCGACGCGGGCCGGCGTCCGGCGTCGCCAGGTCCGGTGCAGCCTCTTGAGATCGGTGCTCCCGAGTGGTCTCATGCTGGAGCCGCCCGTGGTCGGATTCGCAGGAGCCGGTAGCCGTGTCGCGAACCCACTCGTTCGGTGGGCCAGCCCTGATCGCCCAGCCAGCGCTGGAGTGAGTCGCTCCCCAGGTGCTTCTGGACGACGATCACGGCTTCGCCGCGGGGTGTGAGTCGATCGAGCCAGGTCACGAGCAGATCATGGAGGGCCCGTTTGCCGATGCGGATCGGCGGGTTCGACCAGATGAGGTCGAAGTGCTGAGTGACGGTGATCTCGTCGGGCGCGGCGACGGTGATGTTGTGGAGCTCATGGCGGTCGGCGTTGACCGCGCACAACCGCCGTGCCCGCTCGTTGACGTCGACGGCCCACACGTCGGCGTCGGGATACCGGTGGGCGAGCGTGCAGGCGATGGGGCCGTAGCCGCACCCCAGATCGAGAGCGGTCGCTGGTGCGGCGTCGGGGCGCGGCGCGTCGAGGAGGAGGAAACGGGTTCCCACGTCGACGGCGTCGCGAGCGAAGACACCGTGGTCGGTCACCAGATCGAAGCGACGGTCGGGGAGGGCCAGCACCACGTCGCCGGGCCGGGACCGACTGGTCGGGCGCTCCTCGAAGTAGTGGTCGTTCACTGATCGGTGGTGGTGGGTGGAGGCCAACGGTGCACGGCGATGACGGTAGCCTGAGGAGCATGGCGCACTACTCCATCCGGGTCTTCGGCGATCCGGTCCTGAAGCAACGAGCCCGCGATGTCACCGACATCGACGATGCCCTGGTGCGTCTCACCGAGGACATGCTGACGGCCATGTACGACGCGCCGGGCATCGGGTTGGCGGCCCCGCAAGTCGGTGTCCAGAAGCGACTGTTCGTGTACGACCTGGGCGAGGGCCCTGGCACCATCGTCAACCCGGTGATCGCCGACAGCGACGGCGAATGGGCGTTCGAGGAAGGGTGTCTGTCGGTGCCGGGTCTGTCGTGGGAGATCGTGCGGCCCAAGCAGATCCACCTGGTCGGGTACGACCTGGACGGCAACGAGGTGTCGCTCGAGGCCGATGAACTGGCCGCCCGGTTGTTCCAGCACGAGTTCGATCATCTCGAGGGCGTCCTCCTGCTCGATCGGCTCGACGAGGACACCCGCAGGGAGGCCCTCCGGACACTACGAGACCTCGACCTCGCGTCCTACTACGACCGGCCACAGGTGGACGACGGCGCCCTGCGACTGCCGTGACGCTGGCCGTCCCGCCCGCCCACGTGCGGCGGCTGGCGTACCTCGGTACACCCGACATCGCCGTGACCCCGCTGCGGGCGCTGCACGAGGCCGGCTTCGACGTTCCGGTGGTCATCACCGGCGCCGACAAACGACGGGGCAGGGGGGGCGATCTGTCGCCCACGCCCGTGAAGGCGGCCGCCATCGATCTGGGCCTGCCCGTTGCCCACGATCTGGCGGTTCTCGAAGATGTCGACGTCGATCTCGGGGTGGTGGTGGCCTACGGCCGGATCATCCCTGTCGATGTGCTCCGGCAGGTGCCGTTGCTCAACATGCACTTCTCCCTGCTGCCACGGTGGCGAGGAGCCGCACCGGTCGAGCGGGCTCTCCTGGCCGGTGACGCCGAAACCGGTGTGTGTCTCATGGTCATCGACGAAGAGCTCGACACCGGGGCGGTGTACCGGCAGGCCGTGACTCCCATCGGGCCGGCCGACACGCTGACCAGTCTGCGTGCCCGGTTGGTGACCTTGGGCTCGGATCTCCTGGTCGAGGCGCTGCGCACTGGGCTGGGTGAACCCATGCCACAACAGGGGGAAGTCACCTATGCGTCCAAGATCGCGGCCAGCGAGCTGGAGATCGACTGGACAAGGCCGGCCGACCAGATCGACCGGCTGGTCCGTCTGGGCGGGGCGTGGACCACGTTCAGGGACCGGCGACTCAAGATCCTGACCGTGGAGATTACCGACGAGTCCGGTGCCGCCGGCGGCATCGACGGGGTCACGGTGGGAACGGCGGCAGGGTCGATCAAGCTCGTGGACGTGCAGCCCGAAGGCAAGGCCCCGATGGCGGCCACCGCCTGGTGCAATGGCGCTCAGCCCCTCGCCGGCGAGCACCTCGGCTCATGAGCGGGGTCCAGTCCCGTCGTGTGGCCATCGACGCCCTGACCCGTATCGACCAGTCGGGGGCCTACGCCAACCTCCTGGTTCCCGAGATGCTTGCCTCGTCGTCCTTGGAGGAGAGGGACCGTCGCTTCGTCACCGAGGTGGTGTACGGGACCACACGCATGCGGCGGGCCTGTGACGCGCTCGTCGAACCGTTCCTCCTGCGCGCCGTCGACCCCGTGGTTCGTTCGGCGCTTCGGGCGGGTGCCTATCAGCTGCACTTCATGGAGGTTCCGGCGCATGCGGCCGTCTCGGCCACGGTGGGTGCTGTGCCCAAGCGAGCGCGGGGTTTCGTCAACGCCATCCTTCGCCGGGTGGCCGATCAGGGCCAGCTGAGCGACGATCCCGCGATTCGGATGAGCTACCCCGACTGGATCGTCGGGCTGCTCGAACACGACCTGGCGCCTCTGGGCCCGGCAACCGCCCACGAGGCCCTCGCCCGCATGAATCAGCCGGCATCGGTCACCGTCCGGGCCGATGGCTACCGGCAGGATGTCGGGTCGCAACTGGTCTCCCAGCTCGTCACCGAGACAGGCGTCATCGTGGACCTCTGTGCCGCGCCGGGCGGAAAGGCCACGGCGTTGGCCGGCCCCGGTCGGTTCGTGGTGGCCGCTGATGTCCGGGCCCGGCGGGTCGAGCTCATGCAGGAGAACATCAGATCGACCGGCGCGGTCGATGTGGTGCCCATGGTCAGCGACGGTTGTGGTCCCGGCCTGAAGGCGGGTTGCGCCGACGCCGTCCTGGTCGACGCTCCGTGCTCGGGACTGGGAGCGCTGCGGCGCCGGCCCGACGCCCGCTGGCGGATCGACGAGGAGGCCATCGCCCGGCTCACCGCTCTCCAGGTGGCATTGCTGTCCAGCGCCACGCAACTGGTTCGTCCCGGGGGCCAGGTGGTGTACAGCGTGTGCACCCTGACGGCGGCCGAGACCCTGGACGTCGACGCGGCGGTGGCAGCCGAGGGAGCCCTGGTGCCCGACGAGGTCGCGTCCTTCTCGGCCCCGTGGGTGCCGTGGGGCCGGGGCGGACTGTTGTTGCCGCAGACCGCAGACACCGATGGCATGGCCGCCCTGGTCTACCGTCGGGAACATGGCTGACCCACTGGACGCCAAGATCCTGACCGTCTCCGATGGTGTGGTGCACGGCACGCGTCAGGACACCTCGGCCGTCGCCCTGGAGCAGCAGCTGATCGCGGCTGGTCATCGGGTGGTGCGCCGGGCCTCGGTGGCCGATGGGGTCGACTCGGTTCGCGACGCGCTGGCCGAGCTGGCCGAGGATTTCCATGGTCTCATCGTGACCACCGGCGGTACCGGATTCGGGCCGCGGGATCAGACCCCGGAGGGCACCCGAGCGATCATCGATCGCGAAGCACCTGGCCTGGCCGAGGCCATGCGATTGGTCAACCCGCTCGGGCGGTTGTCACGAGGCGTGGCCGGCACCATCGGTACCGCGCTCGTGCTGAACACCCCCGGTAGCAGCAAGGGTTGCGTCGAATGCCTCGGTGCCGTCCTCGACGTGGTGCCCCACGCCGTCCGACTGCTGGTCGACAATGCCGATCCTCATCCGCACGGCCGCCCGCATGGCCACTGAGGTCGATGTGGCCCGGATGCGCCGGGCCATGGTCAACGCCGACGGATCACGGTTGATCACCAGCCCCAATCCGTGGGTCGGCGCAGTCCTGGTCAGCGAGTTCGCCGAGGTGTTCGATGGTGCCACCGAGCTGTACGGCGGCCGCCACGCCGAGCGGGTCGCGCTGGACGAGGCCGGCGACGAGGCGCGGGGCTCGGTGGTGTACACCACCCTCGAACCGTGCCGCCACACTGGTCGCACCGGCCCGTGCAGCCAGGCACTCATCGATGCCCGGGTCGCTCGCGTGGTGATCGGCGTGCTCGATCCGGACCCCAACGTGGCCGGGCGAGGCGCCGACGACCTGCGGGCCGCCGGCATCGAGGTGGAGGTCGGCGTCGAGGCGGCGGCGGTGTCCGAGCAACTGGCCCCGTACTTGCATCATCGCCGTACGGGACGTCCATGGGTGGTTCTGAAGCTGGCCACCACCTTCGATGGCCGCCTGGCCGCCCCTGACGGCACCAGCGGGTGGATCACCGGCCCCGAGGCCCGGGCCGATGTCCACCGGCTGCGAGCCGAGAGCGATGCCATCTGCGTCGGGGCCGGCACGGTCCGGATCGACGATCCCGCCCTCACCGTCCGCGACTACGCCCCCGACCGGGATGTACCCGACGACCGGCTGCATCCTCGGCGGATCGTCCTGGGCTCCGTCCCGGCCGACGCCCGCGTGCAGCCGGCCGAGTCGGTCGCCGGTGACCTCGACGACCTGCTCGATCGACTGGGCGCCGACGGAGTGCTGCAGGTGCTCGTCGAAGGCGGCGCGGTGGTCGCCGGCGACTTCCATCGGGCCGGTCTGGTGAACCGCTACGTGGTGTACGTGGCGCCCGCCGCCCTGGGAGGTGACGATGGCGTGCCCGTCTTCGCCGGCGCCGGGGCGGTGACGATGGCCGACATCTGGCGCGGCCAGTTCATCGACGTCACCCGACTGGGGGCCGACATCCGCCTGACCATCGGCTCGGCCTGAGGCTCAGCCCGTTCGGTTGTCGTCGAGGGGGATCACCAGCAGCGAGGCGCACACCACGGCGCCGTCGAGTATCCAGGCCCGGATGCCCTCGGTGTCCACCCGGTGGAGGACGCCGAGCTCGACGCCGGGGTTGGTCGGGTTCCGGAACTCGATCTCGGCTCGATATCGGACCGGACGGTCATCCAGCAGTTGCTCGGCCACCGTCCAGTAGGCCGTGTTGTTGACGTGACCCAGGATGTCGACGTCGGCCGCACGGAAGGTCCATGGCACCTGGGGGCCGCCAGCCGGTGGACGTGGGTGACGCAGGCGCGACGACACGGCCCGGCCGCCGGCGGCCTCGCCATAGGCGTCGTGGAACTCCTGAGGGAGGGCAACGGGTGTGCCGGTGTCGCGGTCGATGGCGACCCACAGCGCCACCGTCTCGGCCCGACCCCCGTGCTCGCCCTGCATCGACGTGCGCCGTTCGGCCCACCGGCTCCCGTATCCGCCACACCAGGTCGTGAGCCTGAGCACTTCGGCCTCGACCGGATTGCTGGAGACCTCCACCATCGCCTTGCGGACCACCCACGCCAGGCTGTCATCGAGCGCTTCGCGAGCGTCGTCGTTGGCCACGTCCTGCACATACCGGAACAAGGCGTCCAGGCGGAGACGGCCCTTTGCATCGGTATCGGAGAGCCGCACCCGCTGCACCGAGGAGAAGCATCGTCCGTTGGCGGGCACATCCACCAGTTCGGTTGCGCCGTCGGCTCGAACCACGGCGACGACCCTAGGGCGGAGCGCGTTCTCGGTCCGAGCCCGGGAGGAGTGCAAATCGAGTCGACAGTCCGACAATCCCGATACCGTTCGGTCGATGTTGCAGCTGGTGCTTCCCAAGGGCTCGCTCGAGAAGGCCACCTTCGAACTGTTCGAAGGGGCCGACCTCACCGTCAACCGCAGCTCGTCGGTGTCGTACAAGGCCACGGTCGACGATCCCCGCATCGAGGCGGTCCGCATCCTGCGCCCTCAGGAGATCCCGGTCTACGTGGCCGACGGACTCTTCGATCTCGGCATCACCGGCCGTGACTGGATCGAAGAGACCGAGAGCGACGTCGTGTCGCTGGGTGAGATGAGGTATTCCAAGGCCACCTCCAACCCGATCCGCATGGTGCTGGCGGTCCCGGGGGACTCGGATTGGACCGAGGTCGGGGACCTGCCGGAGGGTGTTCGGGTCTCCACCGAGTACCCCAGTCTCACCCGCCGCTACTTCGAGAAAGCGGGGATCGACGCCGATCTGCGGCTTTCCTACGGCGCCACCGAAGCCAAGGTGCCCGACATCGTCGATGTCGTGGTGGAGATCACCGAGACCGGGCGGGCTCTGCACGCCGCCGGGCTGCGGATCATCGACACCGTGCTCACCTCCTACACCGAGCTGGTGGCCAACCCGACCGCCTACGAGGATCCGATCAAGCGCCACGCCATGGAGCAGATCAACACGCTCCTCCAGGGAACGCTCGAGGCCCGGGGCAAGGTGTTGGTGAAGATGAACGTGGCCGCCGACGCGCTGGACGCCGTCACCGCCAAGCTGCCGTCGATGAAGTCCCCCACGGTCAACGAACTGCTCGGCGGTGGCGGATTCGCCGTCGAGACCGTGGTGCTCAAGTCCGACATCAACGTCTTGATCCCCGAGCTCAGCGACGCCGGTGCAACCGACATCATCGAGCTTCCCATCGCCAAGATCGTGCACTGAGTTCACCGGACTCGGTGGTCCCGCCGTCCGGTTTGGTGGGGCCTGTCACCGGGCGCGGGGGTGTTCACCGGACTCGGTGGTCCGGCC
>JAOUEE010000053.1 GCA_029858875.1 Acidimicrobiia bacterium | reverse complement strand
CCGTCGATCTGTACGGCCGGTGTGCCGACTACACCCGCCTCGCGGAGATCTGCGCCCGTCACCATGTGCCCCTCATCGAGGACGCGGCCGAGTCCCTGGGCGCGACCCACCGGGGCCGCCCGGCGGGATCATTCGGCCAGGCCGCGATCTTCTCGTTCAACGGGAACAAGATCCTGACCACCAGCGGAGGCGGCGCGTTGGTGAGCCAGGACGCCTCGGTGGTGGAACGGGCCCGATTCCTCTCCACCCAGGCGCGCGAACCCGAACTGCACTACGAACACCGTGAGATCGGCTTCAACTACCGCATGAGCAATCTGCTGGCCGCGGTCGGCCGGTCGCAACTACAGCAACTGCCCGAGCGGGTCGCGGCCCGATCGCGGATCGAGCAGCGCTACCGGGAGGGGCTGACCGATCTGGACGGCGTCACCCTCCTCGATGCGCCCGACGACGGAACCAGCAACAGCTGGCTCACGGTGATCCGCCTCGATCCGACCGGTTCGCCGGTGGGACCCCGGCAGCTCATCGAGGCGCTGGCCGCCGAGGACATCGAATCCCGTCCGGCCTGGAAGCCGATGCATCTCCAGCCGGTCTTCGCCGACTGTCGACGGCGGGGCGGCACCGTGGCCGAGGCCATCTTCGCCGAGGGTGTCTGCCTGCCATCGGGCTCGGCCCTGTGCCCCGAGGACCAGGATCGGGTCATCGCCGCCGTCCGCTGCGCCCATGCCTGAACCGCTGGGTGTCCTGCACCTCATCAAGGGGCTCGGTCCGGGGGGAGCCGAGCAGCTCCTCGTCCAGCAGGCCCGTTGTCGCGATCAGACCCGATTCGACTACCAGGTCGCCTACCTGGTCCCGGAGAAGGATCACCTGGTTGCCGCCCTCGAGGCGGCCGACGTGGCCGTGCAGTGCCTCGACGGCCCGGACTGGCCCATCGCCTTGCGCAACCTGGCGGGCCTCCCCTCGATCGACGTGGTGCACGCGCACTCACCGGTGATGGCTTCGGCCGTCCGGGTCGCAGCCCGCACCCTGCCCGCCGCCCGACGACCCCGTTTGGTCACGACCGAGCACAATCGGTGGCCCCGCCACCATCGCCTCACCCGAGCCGCCAACCGCCTGACCCTGCGATGGGACGACGCCACCCTCGCGGTCTCCGATGACGTGGCGGCAACGATGCCCGGTCGGGCGACGGTGGAATCGCTGGTCCATGGCATCGACGTGGCCGCGGTCCGTTCCCAGCTCGATCATCGCTCGCCGATGCGCCGGGAACTGGGCTTCGCCGAACACGAGATCGTCGTGGCCAACGTGGCCAACCTGCGGCGGGAGAAGGCCCATGACGTGCTGTTGCGAGCCGCCGCCTCGGCCATCGCGGTCGACGAGCGACTGCGTTTCGTGATCGTCGGCCAGGGACCACTGGCCGCGGAGATCCACCGGCTCCACCACGAGCTGGGTCTCGGTGATCGGGTGCGCCTGCTCGGCTATCGCGCCGACGCCACACGGGTCGTCGCTGCGAGCGATGTCTTCACCCTGTCGTCTCGCCACGAGGGCTTGCCCGTCGCGCTCATGGAAGCGCTGGCCCTGGCTCGACCGGTGGTGGCCACCACGGCCGGAGGAATCCCTCAGGCCGTGACCCACGATCGCGAAGCGCTCCTCGTGGACGTCGACGACCACGGCTCGTTGGCCGAGGCCTACCTGGCCCTGGCCGGCGACGCGCCACGGCGGGCCCGCCTGGGTGCGGCCGCCGACCGCCGGGCCGAGGCGTTCGACGTACGCCGCACGATCGGCCGGCTGGAGTCGGTCTACGCCGCGGTGGTCAACGGCGAACCCACCAGCTCGCGATAGAGCGCCAGGGTTCGGTCGATCTGCAGTTGCTGATCGAACTCCGATCGGGCCTTGATCAGCGAGCGGCGGCCCATCAGGCGTCGCCGGTCACCGTCTTCGGCCAGATCCCGAATGGCCTCCACGATCGCGTCGGAGTCCCCGACCGGCACCAACCGCCCGGACACGTCCGGGTCGACCACTTGGCGCCCACCCCTGATGTCGGTGACGATCAGCGGCAACCCGCACGCCGCGGCCTCCATCGCCGATCGCGGAAAGCCCTCCCGGTACGAGGCGAGCAGATAGAGATCGAACAGCGGGTAGAGCTCCTCCATGTCGTCGCGCGAGCCCAGGAACACGACGCCATCGTCGCGGGCCTGTTCGATGAGCGCCGGGGGAACGGCATCGGCCTTGTCGGGCTCGCTCGGACCGACCACGACCAGTCTGATGTGGGAGGCTTCGCCGGCCAGGCGGTGGGCGGCCGCCAGCACTTCCCGGTAGCCCTTCTCCACCACCAGGCGTCCGACCACGCCACACACCACCGCGTCGCGGGCGATGCCCAGCGCATCCCGGCGGCGCAGGACCTCGGCCCGGTCGAATCGGTCGGCCCGGAATCGGTCGAGGTCGACGCCGTTGCCGAGCAGTCGCACCCGATCGGCGGGTACGCCGATGCGCACCAGGGCGGCGACGTCCTCGGGATTCTGGACCAGTTCCATCCGTGAACAGGTGGCGGCCAGGCGTTCGAGTCCGTAGACGAAGAGCCGGCGGGCCAGCGGGTCCGTCGGCTGGGCGTAGAGGCCGTGGACGGTGTTGACCACGGCCGGGACGCCAGCCCGACGGGCCGCCAGGCGGCCGAGGACGCCCGGCTTGGGGTTGTGGGTGTGGACGATGTCGGGCCGCTCGGCCCGGAACAACGCCGTCAACTCACGAAACGCCTGCACGTCGTCGGCCGGGCGCATGGCCCGGGTGAGGTGTTGCACCGACACGTGCCGGATGCCCGAAGCCGTGAGCGAATCGACGTGGCAGCCAGGGGCGGATGCACCCACCACGTCGTATCCGGCCGCCGCGAACGCCTCCAACTGCGGACGCAGCAACCAGTCCAGACTCATGTCGGTGGTGGTGAGGTGGAGCACCTTCGGCGCCCTGGCCGCCCCCGTCACCGGGAGAGCCCGACATAGCGGCGCCGGTTGAGCAGCCGGCGCAAATCGTCCTCCAGACGCATCCCCCCGCCGAGCTTGCGTTCGAAGAAGTCGAGCCCGTCGCTGAACTGCACCGGCGACCGATGCAGCCGGTGCACATCGGTGCCCTGTGGGTTGGGGCGGGTGCCGGCCAAGGCGGCCGAGCGGAATCGGAGCCGCACCAGCGACTCCACCGACGGAGGGGCGGGCACGGCCTTGGGATAGGCGAAGTGCTCCACCGGTCGACCCAGCTGGTCACCCAGCAGGTGGATCGAGCGATCCAGCTCCTGCGCCGCCGTGCGGAGATCCACCCGATCGAGCAGGGCATGGGTGTGGGTGTGGGACCCGACGGTGATCAGCCCCGTGCTGGTGCAGTCGACCAACGTCGACCAGCTGAGCGGTTTGCCGGCATCAGGGAAGGAGCGTTGCTCGTCGATGTACTGCGTGGCCACGAACAAGGTGGCCGGCACCTGGTAGCACTCGAGGATCGGCACCGCGTGCTCGGCGAAATCGGCGGTGCCGTCGTCGAACGTGACCACCACCATCCCGGAGAGGTCCTCCCCCGCGGCCAGCCGAGCCACCGCCTCGCTCAGATCGAGCACACACCGGGCCTCGGCCAGGCGGGCCATCTGGGTGTCGAAGAGCGTGACCGGCAGGTCCACTTCGAGGTTCGACGACCGCCCCACGCGGTGGTAGGCGAGCACCACGAGACCGCTGCGGGGCGCGACGAAGCGATCGGCGAAGTGGGCGACGTGTTTGGCGGCCAGGCGCAACCGATCGGACACGGTGCTCCATCGGCGCAGCGGCGACCCCCATTAGGGTCGGCGGCCATGGCCGATGCGATCGAGATCCGCGAGGCGCACTCCGACGAGATCGGCGCCATCGTGGCCCTCGCCGGACGGGCCCTCGGATGGGACCCGGCCGAGCCCAATCGGGCCCTCTTCGAATGGAAGCACCTCCAGAACCCCTTCGGTCCCTCTGCGTTGCTGGTGGCGGTCGACGGCGGCGAGTTGGTCGGGCTGCGGGCACTGATGCGATGGGAGTTCAGCCGAGGTGACGGCCCGGTTCGCGCCGTGCGACCGGTCGACACGGCCACCCACCCTGATCACCAGGGACGAGGCATCTTCCGGCGGCTCACCGAGCACGCCATCGAGGTGGAGTCGGCCGAGGGGGTGGCGTTCGCCTTCAACACCCCCAACCAACAGAGCCGGCCGGGGTACCTCAGGATGGGATGGCAGGAGGCGGGCCGGGTACCCACCCGGATCCGCCCTCTCGGGGTCCGGGCACCGCTGCGCATCATCCGCGCCCGCCGGCCGGCAGAGAAGTGGAGTCTGCCGACACCGGGCGGCGACGATCCGGTCACCACGTTCACCGACGACTTCGTCGAGCACCTCGCCGGTGGGGCGAACCCCGATGGTCGCTTGGCCACCGTCCGGCACGGCTCGTTCCTGCGGTGGCGCTACGGCCTCGGTCCGCTGCACTATCGCGCCGTCAGCAATGACGATGCCGTCGTCGTGTTCCGTCGGCGACGGCGCGGCGCGGCCATCGAACTGGCGATCACCGACCTGCTGGCCCGCAACACCTCAGCCGAGCGCGAGGTGCTGCGGCAGCTCCGATCGAACGCCGAGGCCGACTACGCGCTGGCCGCCGGCGAGCCGGTACCGGGGATGATCCGACTGCTGGGACAGGGCCCGGTTCTGACCAGCCGACGCCTGGCCGCCGTGGCTCCCTCCCTCGACGACCTGTGCCTCCGGCTGGGAGACATCGAGCTGTTCTGACGAGCGTCAGGCCACGGCCAGATCGCTCAGCCACTCGTGCCAAGTCGCCGCACTGGCCTCGATGTCGAAGCGAGGACGGGCCCACGCCGCGGCGGCCGAGCCCAGTTGGTCGGCCCGGCCGAGGGCCTCGTCCAGGGCGTCCTCCAGCCCGGCGGGACCGGCATCGGCGGCGAACAGCACGCCGGTCCGACCATCATCGACCAGCTCGGGAATGCCCCCCAGCCGGGGGGCCACGACCGCCCGGGCGCACAGCGCGGCCTCGATGAGCACGGCCGGTTGGCCCTCGGTCCGACTGGCCAGGGCAACGACATCGGCCGCGGCGTACACCGGCCACGGATCGGCTCGCGGGCCGAGGAAGGAGACGTTCGCCGCTCGTGCTCGGGCCAGCGCAGAAAGCCGATCGCGCTCGGGCCCCGATCCGGCCAGCACCAGCGACCACTGCCGGCGGGCGGCCACCTCCACCAGCCACGCGATGCGCTTCTCGTCGGCCAGGGCACCGACGTGGGCGATCACCACCTCGTGTGGCCCGATGCCGAGCTCGAGGCGGGCGGCCTCCCGATCGGCCTCCGACGCCTCGGGGAACCGAGCGGTCTCGACCGCATTGGGCAACACGCGGACGCGTGCCTCGTCCACCCCCAGCGGTCCGGTGAGGAAGGACACCAGGTCCGGCCACAGGACCGACACGCCGGCCGCCCGACCGAGCGCCCACGACACCCGGCGACGGCGCAACCCGCCTCCGACCCACTGGGGCAGATCGCCGATGCTGCGATACACGAACGGCGCCCGCCGCCCGACGGCCACCGCACAGGCGGGAAGGGTGGACGATCCATGGGCGATGACCACATCGGCGCCGAAGGCGGCCCGCCGCACGCCGCCCAGCGCCCCCCACCACCGAGACGAGGGGCTGAGCACCGGGATCGGCAGCGGATCGGCGCTCGTCCCGGGCACCAGCGCGAAGGTGTCGACGGCCACACCCCGACCGGCCAGGGCCGAGCCGAGCGCCACGGCGAAGACCTGGGCCCCCCGCCGATCGGCGTCGGAGACGAACTGCACGACTCGCATGACAGGCCGACGCTACCGGTCGCCGAGCCCGCCACGGGGCTCATTCCAGCCGGGCCGGCGCCGATGGAAGATGACCATGCGCACCACCCCCACCTCCCCGATCGACGTCGTGGTGACCGGCGGTGCCGGCTTCATCGGCGCCAACCTCTGTCGCCTCCTCGACGAGACCCCGGGGATCGGACGGGTGGTGGCCTATGACGATCTGTCGTCGGGCCGAGCCGAGAACCTCGACGGCACGGACGCCGATCTGGTCGTCGGGTCGATCCTCGACATCGACACACTGCAGGCTGCGGTGGACCCCGCCGATGCCGTCGTGCACCTCGCCGCCCGCCCCTCGGTGGCTCGCTCGGTGGCCGATCCGGTGGCCGCGCACCTGGTCAATGCCACGGGCACCGTCAATGTCCTGGAGGCAACCCGCCGTGACCGCCTCAGGTCGATCGCGGTGGCGTCCTCGTCCTCGGTGTACGGGGCCAACCCGACCCTGCCCAAGAGCGAGGACCTTCGGCCCCAACCCATCAGCCCCTACGCCGTGTCGAAGCTGGCCACCGAGTCGTACGCCCTCGCCTACCGACACTGCTATGGACTCGACGTCTGCGCCTTCCGGTTCTTCAACGTCTTCGGACCCTTGCAGCCGGCCGGCCATGCCTATGCCGCCGTCATCCCCGCCTTCGTGGATGCCGCCCTGCGCGGCCAGCCCCTCCCCGTGCACGGAGACGGGCGCCAGTCGCGCGATTTCACCTTCGTGGACACGGTGGCGTCGGTGATCGTGGCCTCGATCCTCCGCCGGGTGTCCAGCCCGGACCCCGTCAACCTGGCCTTCGGCACCCGAACCGACCTGCTCGGGGTGATCGCCCTCCTCGAGGACATCCTCGGCCAGCGCATCAGCGTCGACCACGAGGAGGCGCGGGCCGGCGACGTGCCCCACAGCCAGGCCGACAACACCCGACTGACGGCGCTCTTCGGCGAGGTCGAGCCGGTCGATCTCCGGCAGGGTCTGGAGAAGACCATCCACTGGATGCGGTCCCAGACGGCCCTGGTGCGGTGATCCGCCGTGGGCGTCTGGCCCCGCTCCCCGATCGGCGAGGTCCGCCCAAACCGCACTACCGGGGCAAGCGCGTGCTCGACCTGACGATGGTGGCGATCGTCGCTCCCCCGGCTGCGGTCCTCGGCGCCTGCTGCGCCCTCGCCATTCGCCTCACCGGTCGCGGACCCGTGATCTTCCGCCAGCAGCGAGTCGGACTCCAGGGCCAGCGGTTCACCCTGCTGAAGTTCCGCACCATGATCGACGGCGACAACCCCGTGTTCCCGGACGAAACCCGCATCACCTGGGTCGGTCGCATCCTGCGCCGCACGTCGCTGGACGAGCTGCCGCAGCTGGTGAACGTCGCCCGTGGCCAGATGAGCATCGTCGGGCCGCGACCGACGCTGGCCTACCAGGTGGAGCGCTACACCGACCGCCAGCGTGGTCGCCTGTCGGTGCGACCCGGCGTGACCGGCCTGGCCCAGGTGCAGGGGCGCAATGCCCTGCGATGGGCGGAACGGATCGAGTTCGACCTGGCGTACATCGAGACGCAGTCCCTGCGCACCGATCTCTCGCTGATCGCTCGCTCGGTGCGATCGGCGGCCAGCGGCGAGGGCACCGACGGACACCCCGAGGACGATCCGCTGGCCCGCTCGGCCGAGGACGCGGCGTGAAACCGCTGCTGATCGTCGGTGCGGGCGGCCATGCCCGTGAAGCGGTGGATGTGGCCGCGGCCATCAACGAACGTGCACCCACCCACCGGCTGGTCGGACTCGTCGACGACGACCCCGACCCCGATCTCCGCGGCCGATCCCTGACCGTGGTCGGGCCGATCGAGCCGGGCGCGGTGGACGGTTGCTCGTACGTCATCGCCATCGGCGATCCCGCGACGCGGGCGGTCGTGGCCGGTCGCCTCGGCCAGTCGGGGACACCGGTCAACCTGGTGCATCCGCTGGCCAGCCAGGGCCACGACGTCCACCTGGGTCCGGGCGCCATCGTGGCTGCCGGCGCCCGGCTGACCACCAACATCTCCGTCGGGGTGCACGTGCACCTCAACCCCAACGTGGTCGTCTCCCACGACTGCGTGCTCGGCGACTTCGTGAGCTGCTCACCCGGCGTGGTGCTGAGCGGCGAGGTGACCGTCGGGAGTCGGGTGTTGCTGGGCTCGGGTGCGGTGGTGCTACCGGGATGCCAGATCGGCGACGACGTCACCGTCGGTGCCGGCGCGGTGGTCACCGGACCGGTGCCCTCCGGAGCGACCGTCGTCGGTGCGCCGGCCCGCCCGACGCACGAGCACTGACGCCATCGCCAGCGACAGCCACACCACGGCGGCGTCGCGTGTCGAGGTCCACCACTCACCGCGCAGCCCGACCAGTCGGGCCAGCCAGGGCGCCAAGACCACCTGGAAGGCGATGGCGAGACCGGCCGGCACGGAGGGGAAGCCACGGGCCCAGGGTGCGGCCAGGGCCAGGCCGGCCATCACCGCCCAGGCGGCAACGGCCCCGATCAACGATGTCGGCCGGCCGCCGGCACCGTGTGCCACGGCGAACGTCCATGCCAGCCCTGCGGCCACCACACCCCACCTCGACAGTGACCGCGGCTGACGAGCGCACAACCCGATCGAGCTCGGCACCAGCACCAATCCAGCGAGGAGGAGCACCGCTTCGGTGTCGGGGGTGGCCAGTGCTGCTGCCGCGGTGGCCAGGCCGAACAGCACCCCGATCACCGCTGGTCGATACTGGCGGGCCAGCACGTCGAGCGTGACCACGAGGGCGGCGCCGGCGACCCCGACGAGCGCCGACAGCCCCGGATCGCGGCGCAGGGCGTGGGGCGTCAGGAGCACAGCGGCCAGGCCGGCGACGAAGGTGGGCGACCAGGACGGAACCCGTCGGCCGGCCAGTAGGACGACCACCGTCGCCCCGACCAGGACACCCCCGATGGCCTCGGCCGGCACGCCGGCGAGGTCACCCATCAGCTCGGTGCGAGGTCGATGCCGCGGGGAGCGATACGACTCAACCGGGCCAGCTCCTCGATGACCGCCTCGCAGTCGGGGATCTCGTCGAGCACCCGGAGAACATCGGGAGCGATCGCCGGGACCGGCACGTGAGAGATGAGCGGATGAGCCGGTCGCTCGTCGCGCTCGCCGTCGCCCATCAGTACTTCGTGCAGCTTCTCGCCGGGCCGGAGTCCGGTGAACACGATCTCGACGGGTCGCTCGGCCTGGGCCACGAGTCGCCGCGCAACATCGAGGATGCGCACCGGCTCGCCCATGTCCAACACCAGCGCCTCGCCGTCGCGGCCGACCGCACCCGCCTGGATGACGAGCTGAGCCGCCTCCTCCACGGTCATGAAGAATCGAGTCACCTCGGGATGGGTCACGGTCACCGGCCCACCGGATTGGACCTGCCGTTCGAACGCACCCAGCATCGACCCCCGACTGCCCAACACATTGCCGAACCGGACACTGAGGTAGCTGCCCACCGCCCGGCCGGCGGCCCAGGCCGTGAGGCGCTCGGCCAGCCTCTTGGTGTGGCCGAGCACGCTCGACGGATCGGCCGCCTTGTCGGTGGAGATGTTCACGAAGCGTTCGACATCGAGGGCGGCCGCCGCCTGGAGCACGTGCCACGTCCCCCAGACGTTGGTCTTGACCGCCTCGGACGGATACATCTCCAACAGCGGGAGGTGCTTCAGCGCGGCGGCGTGGAACACCACCTGGGGACGGTGCTCGGCGAACACCTCGAAGACGCGATCGCGATCACGCAGGTCGGCCACCACCAGGTTTCGCGAGTCCAACAGGGCTCGGCCGTACAGCTCGAGCTGGATGGCGTGCAACGCCGACTCGTCCCGGTCGAGCATCACCAGCTCGGCCGGCCCGAAACGGTGGATCTGGCGACACAGCTCCGACCCGATGGATCCGCCGGCGCCGGTGACCAGCACCCGTCTCCCGGTGAGATAGCCGGCGATGGCGTCGATATCGGTGTCGATCTCGTGACGACCCAGGAGGTCGGTTTCGGTGAGGGGCCGGATGTCGCTGAGGCCGACCTTGCCGTCGAACAGCTCGTACACCTGGGGCAGCGCCCGCACCGGTACATCGTGTTCGAGCGCGCTCTCGGAGAGCTCGCGGATCATCGCGCTGTCGGCCGAGGGAACGGCCACCACCAGCTCGTCCAGGCCGTAGTCGGCCACGACGCGAGCCAGATCGTGACGGTCACCCACGACGGGCACGCCGAGAATGCGCAGGTTGCGTTTGGCCGGATCGTCGTCGAGCAGCACCACCGGGAGATACGGACTGTCCGGATTGCGGAGCATGGCTCGCAGCGCCTGGGCCCCGCCCTCACCCGCACCGAAGACCACGACCCGTCGGGTGGCCGAACGAGGTCGGAGCAGCCGATCGGCGTGGACCCGTCGCACGTAGCGCACGCCGGCCATGGCCAACAAGGCCAGTGGCGCCGACGCCAGCCCGACACTGGTGGGGACCATGCGCACCGCCGGCACGGCCAGGCCCAGCGCGACGATGCTGCCCGAGACCACGGCGGCCGCCTTGGCCAGCGCCGACACCTCGTCGAAGCTGCCGGTGCGCCAACGGCCCAGGTAGAGCCCGAACACATAACCGGCGCCCAGCTGGAATCCGGCGATGAGCACCATGACCAGCGGGACGTTCCAGTGCCCCCAGTTGCTGAGCATCAGGTCGAAGCGAACCAACATGGCCAGCCCGACCGCCAGCGACCAGGCCACCACGTCGACGGTGACCTCACACGCTGTCGGGAAACGCCGCCCGAGCGGTCGGAGCCAGAGGATCGCTCTCATGTCGCATCCCCATCGGCCGACAGGGGGCCATCGTGAGGACACTGTCGCCACCCGTTGCGGTGCACACCGAACCGGGCCCGCCGGAGCGGACGCCCGACGGCGTGCCGGGTCGGCGCCGAACCAGACGGCGCACTTCGGCCCGCAAGAGACAGGCCGTGATGGCCGTGACCGTCGCCTCGGCCCTCGCCGCGGCGACGCTCGCTGACGGCCGAGCGACCGATCTGTGGCTCATCGACGCCATGTACCGGGCCGCCTTCGCTGCCGGCCTGTGCTGGATCTCCTCCCGGGCCCGGCGCCGCACATGGTCGGTGCTGGCCGGAGCATCGGTCCTGTTGGCCGGTACGTGGCCGCTGCTCCTGGCGGGCGTGGCCGCCACCGCGCTGACCGCCAGCTCGTTGCGGGGACCACGCAACCGCCTGGTGGGGGCCTCGGTCGGTGGTTTGTGTGCGGTGGTGCTGCTGAGCATGGACCTCCCCGGACCCCGTCTGTTGGAGACCGCGGTGGCGGTGGCGGTGATCACCCCTGCGGCCCGATCGGCATGGGCCGTCCTGCCGCCCCTCACCACTCGCCGGATGAAGCGAGCCGTGCTGTTCACCGGCGCCGCCGTGCTGGCGTCGGTCCTCATCGCCGTGCTCGCCATCGTGGCCGCTTCGGGTGATCTGCGTACGGGCGTGGCGGCCAGCCAGAACGGCCTGAGCGCCGTCCGTGACGGCCGCATCGCCGATGCCCGCTTCGAGCTCACCCGGGCCACCGATGACCTCGGCGGGGCCTCGGCCTGGCTGACGTCGCCACTGACCCAGCCGGCCCGCCTGGTACCGATCGCCGGCCAACACATCCGCGCCGCTCAGGTGACGTCGGCCGAGGCCACCGCGCTGGCCGCCGCTGCCACCGAGGCGGCCGCCGTCGTCGACACGGATCGGCTGCGACCCACCGATGGTCGCGTCGATCTCGCCGCCTTCGACCCGACCGTCGCTCCCCTGGAGCGCCTCGCCCTCACCGTGGACCGGGCCGTCGCCAACCTGGCGACCATCGAGTCACCCTGGCTGCTGCCGTGGGCCGCCGAACCGCTCCGCGAGCTACGCCAGGGCCTCGACGGGATCGCCCCGGCGACCGAGATCGCGGCGGTGGCCGCAGCCGAGCTTCCGGCCCTGCTGGGACGTGACTCGCCCCAGCACTACCTGGTCTTGCTCACCACACCGGCCGAAGCCCGCGGGTTGGGCGGGTTCATCGGCAGCTGGGTCATGGTCACCGCCGACAACGGTCATGTCGAGCTGACCGAGAACGGGAGGGCCAGCGACCTGAACCGGGCCCTCGACGCGGTCGACGCCGAACTGGCGGCCCCGGCCGACTACCTGGCCAGGTGGGGACGCTTCGACCCCGCCGCCCACTTCCAGGACATCACCTTCTCGCCGGACTTCCCCACGGTCGCCTCGGTCGCCGCCGGGCTGGTCCGCCAGACCGGACGTGAGGTGGACGGCGTTCTGGCCATGGACCCGTTCGGGCTGGAAGCGCTGTTGGCCTTCACCGGCCCGATCGACATCCCCGGGACCGATGAGCGGCTGGCCGAGCACACTGCCGCGTCCTTCCTGCTCGAGGACCAGTACCTCACCTATGACGACGACGACCGACGGGAGACCATGCTGGCCGACGCCGCAGGTGCCCTGTTCGAGCAACTCCTCGCCTCTGACTTCCCGTCGATCGGCGCGGTGCGTGACGTCCTCGGGCCGGCGGTCGCGGCCAACCGCATCGTGGCTTGGACCGACCAGCCGTCGTCGTTCTTCGACGTCAGCGGGCTGAGCGGTGCCTTTCCGACCCCCGAGGACGCACCGAGCGACTTCCTGTCGGTGTCTCACCAGAACTCGGCTCAGAACAAGATCGACGTATTCCTCGACCGGTCGATCGAGTACCGGGCCAGGCTCGACGAGCAGACCGGCGAGATCGTGGCGACGGCCCGCGTCGAGCTCACCAACCGGGCCCCGGGCTCGGGTCTTCCCAAGAGCGTGATCGGCAGCAATGACCAGGGTCTGCCGCTCGGCACCAACCGCCAGTACGTGTCGGTGTACAGCCCCCATCTGATCACCGGCGCCCGCCTGGGCGGGGCCGCGCACCTGATGGAGACCAACACCGAGCTCGGTTGGCAGACCTACTCCACCTACGTCGAGATCGCGCCGGGCGAGACCGTCGTCCTCGAGATCGATCTGGTGGGTGTGGTCGCGGAGCCGGAGAACTACGAGCTCACGCTCGTGCCCCAGCCCCGAGTGGAGGACGACCACTATCGGGTCGACGTGCGCAGCGTCGACCGGTCCGTTCTCAGCGCCGACCTCCGCATCGACTCCCCCGCCGTACTCGAGTCCTAAACACGGCCCCTCGACGTGCCGACTCTTGGAATGATGAAGGCCAACGCCCCTTCCGTGCCGCGGACCCGGATCCGACTGATCGCCGGGTTCGTCGCGTGCGTGCTGTTGGGCCTGACCGTCGGCTCGGCGCCCGCCCTGGCCCAGTACGGCGGTACCCAGGGATTCGTGATCGACCCGCCGGTGGTGCACACCGGAGACACCGTCTCGATGCTCGGGACAGGGTGCGAGGGTGATCCCACGGTCGTGTTCACCATCGAGCCGCTGAGTATCACCCTGGGCGAGACCACGCCGTTGGACAACGGCGACTTCTTCCTCCCCAATGTGGTCCTCGACCTGGCACCGGGCGTGTACCCGATCACCGCCACGTGCGGCGACACCGTCATGGTCGCGCAGGTGACCGTGCTGGCCCTCGGCGCCGGCATCGACGCCAACGGTGACGGGATTCCCGACGCCGTGGCCTTCACCGGCGTCGGCACGCTGGTGATCAAGGTGGCCCTGGCCGTGCTCTGCATCGGTCTGTTCTTCATTCTCACCGGTCGTCGCCGAAGCGAGCAGGACGAGCCGGTCCGCGACCCGATGGGATCTCGACCGGTCCCGGCCTGAGCGCCGGCTCACACCCCGATCCCCGCCGCCGACAGGCTCACTGTGACCACACCCCCCACCACCACCAGGGTCGCCGTCGTCGGCCAGGGATACGTCGGCCTGCCGGTGGCCATGCGAGCCGTCCATGCCGGTTTCGACGTCGTCGGCTACGACCTGGACGAATCGCGCATCGACGCGCTGGCCGACGGCCACTCGTACGTCGAAGACGTGGGCGGTGACGAGCTCGGTGAGGCCCTCGCCACCGGCCGCTACCTCCCCACCGCATTGGCCACCGATCTGAAGGACTTCGACTTCGCCATCGTCTCGGTCCCCACACCGTTGCGCGACGGTGATCCCGATCTCCGCTTCGTGGAGGACGCCGGCCGCACCCTCGCCCCCTTCCTCCGACAGGGCTGCACGGTCGTGCTGGAATCCACCACCTACCCAGGGACGACCGAGGAGCTCTTCGGCCCACTGCTCGAGGAGGGATCGGGCCTGCGCGTCGGCGCCGACTTCCACCTGGGCTACAGCCCCGAGCGCATCGACCCCGGCAACCCCACCTGGAACCTGACCAACACGCCC
Source organism: Acidimicrobiia bacterium (assembly GCA_029858875.1). Classification (GTDB taxonomy): domain Bacteria; phylum Actinomycetota; class Acidimicrobiia; order Acidimicrobiales; family SHLQ01; genus JAOUEE01. The sequence goes on along the minus strand of JAOUEE010000053.1, from coordinate 1,981 downwards.
AAGGTCGTCAGCGGCGTGGACGCCGCCTCTCTGGCCCGGGTGCAGTGGTTCTACGACCAGCTGTGCGACACGACCGTGGTCGTACCATCCCCACGCGAAGCCGAACTGACCAAACTCCTCGAGAACACGTTCCGCCACGTGAACATCGCGCTGGTGAACGAGCTGGCCATGTTCGCCAACGACCTGGGCATCGACATCTGGGCCGCCATCGACGCCGCTTCCACCAAGCCGTTCGGGTACCTGCGCTTCACCCCCGGGCCCGGCGTGGGTGGGCACTGCCTGCCCATCGATCCCTCGTACCTCTCGTGGCAGGTCCGCCGATCGCTCGGCACAACCTTTCGCTTCGTCGAACTGGCCAACGACGTGAACAACCACATGCCCGACTACGTGGTTCGGCGCATCCAGGCCGCCCTGAACGAGAAGGGCCTGGCCGTGAAGGGCCGGCGCATCCTCCTGGTGGGCCTGGCCTACAAGCGCAACACCGGCGACGCCCGTGAGGCACCCTCGTTGGCCATCGCCGAGCAGTTGCTGGAGCTGGGTGCCGACCTGGCCGCCCACGACGACCACGTCGACCACTCGCAGATCCCCGCGGGCGTGGAACGGGTCGGCCTGGACCGCACCCAACTGGAGACCGCCGATGCCGTCGTGCTGCTGGTGGACCACGACGAGATCGACCTGGACCTCATCGCCGCCGCCGGCTCCTGGGTGCTCGACTGCCGCAACGCGCTGACCCCGCGTCCCAACGTCGAACGGCTCTGATCGCCGGACCGGCGACAGCGTCGGTCGCCGCTACCCCTGCCGGCGCGAGCGGCGGTAGGCCCACAGGGCCAGCTGGCCGACGATGGCCCCCCCGATGGCCGCGAGCGTGAGCGAGACCCACAGCGGCGGCGAGGACGAGAAGCCGAGGAACTCGATCTCCTGGGACGACGTGTTCTGGATGATGAAGATACCCAGGATCACCGCGACCACGCCGAGCGCGATGAGTCGGACCTTGACGCCACCCTCATCCTCGTCAGTGGGGGATTCGTCACGTATCTCGTTCACCGCAGCCCTCCCGGCCGATCGTTTCCCGGATCCTACTTCCACCGCGGGATGCGACTGGTCACTTCCGTGGTCGATCGTGAGAGGATCGGGTCATGGACATCGCCGTCACCGGATCGACCGGCTTCATCGGATCGGCGCTGGTACGCGATCTCGAAGCCGACGGGCACAGAGTGCTCCGGGTGGTGCGACCCGGGACCGGTGCCACCAGCGGCCGGTCGATCACCTGGGACCCGATGACCGACGCCATCGATGCGGCCGGCCTGGAAGGCATCGACGCCGTCGTGCACCTGGCCGGTGAGGGCATCGAGGCTCGCCGATGGACTTCGGAACAAAAGACCAGGATCCGGGAGAGCCGCACCCGATCCACTGCCCTGCTCGCCCGCACCTTCGACGGACTGACCAATCCTCCCGGGGTGTGGGTCAGCGGTTCGGCCATCGGCTACTACGGGGATCGCGGCGCCGACATGCTGGACGAGACGGCCGGGCCCGGCGAGGGCTTCCTGGCCGAGGTGTGCGACGACTGGGAAACGGCGGCCCGCACCGAGGGGCCCACCCGCGTGGCCCACATCCGCACGGGCATCGTGCTGGACGCCGGCGGAGGCGCCCTACGTGCGCAGCTCCCGTTCTTCAAGCTGGGCATCGGCGGTCGCATCGGCGACGGGTCGCAGTACTGGAGCTGGATCAGCCTGACCGACCAGATCGGCGCCATCCGTCATGTCATCGACCACGAGATCGCCGGTCCGGTGAACCTGACGGCACCGACGCCGGTCACCAACACCGAGTTCACCAGAACGTTGGGCAAGGTCTTGACCCGACCGACCCTGCTGCCGACGCCCCGCCTGGCAGTGAACATCCGACTGGGCCGTGAGCTGGCCGACGCCCTGCTGTTCACCAGCGCCCGAGTGCTGCCGGCGGTGCTGACCGGCTCGGGTTTCGC
>JAOUEE010000052.1 GCA_029858875.1 Acidimicrobiia bacterium | reverse complement strand
GCGCGGGGTTGCGTGGCCCACCGCCTCGACACTGACAGACCACATCATACATGGCCTTTTCAACAGACCCAACCTGATTGCCCTTTTTTAATAGCGGTGTTATGCTGACGCCATGAACCAGAGCCTCGGACCCCTCGCCACCCCGCTGCTCACGTCGACCGACGAGGTGCGACTGGCCCGGCAGATCGAAGCGGGCAAGCAGGCGGACACCCGCATCCAGGGCGGCCTGGCCGAACCCGGCGATCGAGTCACGTCGGCCGTCGGACGGTCTGCACGCCAGCGCTTCATCGAGGCCAACATCGGCCTCGTGCTGCGCATCGCCGCCGGAACTCGAATCCCCGACCACGTCGATCGAGACGACGTGGTGCAGGACGGCATGCTCGGGCTCGAACGGGCCGTCGCGAAGTTCGACTGGCGCAAGGGCTACAAGTTCTCGACCTATGCCACGTGGTGGATTCGACAATCCATCCAGCGGGGGATGGAGAACACGCTGAGCACCGTCCGCATCCCCGCCCACCGCACCAGCGAACTCCGCGGCGCAGCGGATCGAGACAGTGGGATCAGCGACCGTTCTCCGGCCCTGGCCGCGGCCGCCGCGCTCGCACACGTCGACTCGATCCATCGCCGCGTCGGTTCGACGAACCGGTCGGTCGGCGATCTGATCCCCGACGAGCGAGGCCACCCCGACCGCGAGGTCGAGGCGAGAGCCGACCGCGAAGCGATCGCGGCGATGATCGCCCAACTCGATCCCACCACGGCCCGGGTGGTGGTGGCTCGATTCGGCCTCGACGGGGCCGAGCCGGCCACCTTCGCGGCCATCGGCGCCGAGCTCGGCGTCAGTCCCGAAGCGGTACGGCGTCGCGTCATGCGGGCCCTCGACCGCCTGCGGCCGATGGCCGAGCAACTCGTGGTGGCCGACAACAGCGCCGTGCTCGCGGCCTGATCTGAGACCCGGAGCGACAGACCGCGTGCAGATCACCGACCCCGGAAGGACGTGAACCTTCCGCCATGGACCCGTGACGGGCGTACTCACCTTCCTGGGCGGGCTGGCCGGCCTGCTGGCTGCGGGCCACCTGGTGATCCGCCAGGCCTCGAGATTGGGCATCCGGATGGGCCTCTCACCCATGGTGATCGGGCTCACGATCGTAGCTGCGGGCACGTCGGCCCCAGAGCTCGCGGTGGTGGTACAAGCCATTGCGGCCGACGACACCGAGCTCGCCGTCGGAAGCATCATCGGCTCCAACATCGCCAACGTGCTGCTCGTTCTCGGGTTGGCCGCCACACTCGGAGCCATCTACGTCCGCTCCCGCGCCGTGCGCGTCGACATACCGGTGATGATCGCCGCGTCGGCGCTGTTCCTCGTGTTCGCGCTCGACGGCGTGATCGGGCGGGCCGACGGCCTGGTCCTGTCCATCGGACTGGTCGTGTTCGTCGGGTGGACACTGCGGGCGGCCGGTGCCGGCCGCCCGACCACCGAGCCCGACCAGAGCGAGGACACCCCGCCACCGTCGGTCGTGCCCACGATCGCCGGGCTCGTCGCGGGCATCGGCACGCTCGCCGTCGCTTCTCCGTTCGTCGTGCGCGGGGCCGAGGACATCGCCTCGTCGCTCGGCGTTCCCGAGCTGATCGTGGGACTCACCGTGGTCGCCCTGGGTACGTCGGCCCCAGAGATCGTCACGACACTCGTCGCCGCCGCGCAGGGCCACCGCGACCTCGCCGTGGGCAACGTCGTCGGGTCCAACATCTTCAACATCTTGCTGGTGCTCGGCGCCACGGCTCTGTTCGCGCCGTCCGGCATCGCCGTCTCCGACGATGCGCTGGGACTGGACCTCCCGATCCTGCTGGCTTCGGCGGTGGCCTGCCTCCCCATCGTCGCCGTCGATCACCGCCTGAACCGGTGGGAGGGCGGCCTCTTCCTCGCCTACTACGCGGCCTATCTCAGCTTCCTCGTCCTGGACGCCACCGGTCACCGGGCCAAGGACCCCTTCGCCCTGGTGATGGTGGTGTTCGTGATCCCGCTCACCGTCATCACGGTGGCCACGATCATGCTCCGCCAGCGAAAGCGTCTCCGAACGACTACCAGTAAAGAGGGTTGTTTAGATAGGCATGTTCAATAAGGTGTGTCAGAGGAGGTTCGATGTCATGATGACACTCACCCGACAACCCCCGGCCGTGCGTGATCAGCTCGAACGACTGACGGCCGATGCCCGCCGCTTGTGGGACCGAGAGCCGGGCGCGCTCCCCGAGCATCGAGAAGAGCTGCTGTCCGAGCTCACGGCCGTCGACCTCGATCTCGAGCGCCTCGGCCTGCGATCCCGTTGCACCCCATTCGATCGTCGGGACCTCGACGAGTTGTCGGCCTGTGCACATCGCCTGAACCGGCTCCGACGTCACTGGGCCCTCGACGCCTGACCCAATCCAGGAGGAACCGAGATGCTCCATGCCGCTGCCGTCATCAGAACCCGGCAGGCCGCCCGCGACCGCCGCGGGCCCCAGCCATGCCCCCGTCACACTCATCCGCTCCCGAGCCGACCGCGATGGTGGAGGCGCCCGTCCTTCGGCCGCCGCCATCGCACCCACGACCGAACGCCCGGCGCAGCGATGAGCAGCGGGGGCGACCCGATCGGGCACCCCTGGGCCGGTGCGTCGTGAGCGTCATCATCCTGTTGAGCTGGATGCTGAGCGGCATCGTGCTGTCCGTCGCCCTGGCCCGACCAGCCGAGCCGCCGTGGGCCGGCGCACCGATGGCGGCGTTTCTGGGACCGTTCTGGCTGTGCGTGACCCTGGACCAACGGACGACCGGGCCCGGGCGGGTCACCACCTGGGGCGGGTCGTGACGCCGGCAACCGTGCTCGACGACCGCCGAGCGCCCTGGACGTTCCTGACCAACCACGGACACGTCTTGTTGGCCCTGTATCGCAACCCGGACCTGCGCCAGCGCGAGATCGCCTCGCTCGTTGGCATCACCGAAGGCGCGGTACAGCGCATCCTCCACGAACTGGAGCAGTCGGGTTACGTCGAGACCCAAAGGGTGGGGCGATGCAACCACTACGTGCTCCACCCCGAGGGCGGACTCCGCCACCGACTGGAGGCCGGGCGCAGCGTGGGCGAGCTGTTCGCACCGCTCGTACCCGATCCGGCTCCGTCCCGCCCGCCCGACCCGCTGCCGGCGGCGAACCCGCGGTAGAGGCCTCGGCCTTCCTTCGTAGTCTGACGAACCGGTCCCCCAGCGCGACGGGCATTCAGAGAAGGGCTTACACCGATAGGTATGATTCGATGATGGATTCGTGGGCGCCCGACACAAGACCGGCATCGTGGACGTTCCTCACCAACCATGCGCACGTCCTGATCGCCATCGATCGGAACCCGGAGCTCCGCCAACGTGACATCAGCGATGCCGTGGGCATCACGGTGGGCGCCGTCCAGAAGATCATCCACGAGCTCGAGCTCGGCGGCTACCTCCACCACGAGCGAGTCGGCCGCCGCAACCGCTACCAGGTCAACCGCGAACGGCCCCTGCGCCACCCCTTGGAAGAGCACCACACGGTGGGTGACCTGCTGCGATCGCTCGATGTGTGAGCGCCGCGTGACCCATCCCCAGCGGCGGGTCTCGATTGAGAACGAGTCCCACTTTCAGCGAGTCCGCCCTATCATTGGGAGTCGTTCTCGATCGTAGAGGCCAGCCCGGTGTCCCGACCCGCACACGCATCGCCCAGCATCGTCAGCGGACTGATCGCGTTGACCGTGCTCTCGCTGGCCGCCGGGGCGTGTGGCAGTGACGAGGCCGCCCCGGGCGCCTCGGGCCCCACCATCATCGCCACGACATCCATCTGGGCCGACGTGGCCAACAACGTCGCCTGTGACCCGTCGGCCGCCGTCCAGGCCGTGATACCCGCAGGCGGCGATCCTCATGCCTTCGAACCGTCCCTGTCCGATCGTGGAGCCATGGAGGACGCGGCCCTCGTCGTGGCCAACGGCTTGGACCTCGAGCAGGGCCTGAGTGACACGCTCGATGCCCTCGACACGCCGGTGCTGCGCATGGCCGACGAGATCGCGCCCGACACCGGCGACCCACACGTGTGGTTCGACCCGGTCCGGGTGTCGGCTGCGCTCCCCGCGCTGGCCGAGTCGCTGGTGGGTGCCGCCGATCTCGACGTCGCGGCGGTCGATGACTGTCTCACCGACTACCAGGAGGAGCTGGCGTCGATCGACACCGAGATCACCGCCATCCTGGCCGCAATCGACCCGGCCCGGCGCAAGCTGGTGACCAGTCATGATTCGCTGGCCTACTTCGCCGACCGATACGGATTCGAGATCGTCGGCACCGTCGTCGCCTCGTCGTCCACGCTGGCCGAGACCAATCCGGCCCAGCTCGAGGACCTGGCCCGGGTGGTCGAACGGGAGGCGGTGACCGCCATCTTCGTCGACCGCGACCAGTCCGCCGATGCCGCCATCGCCCTGGCCGATCGGGTGGGTGACGTCGAGGTGGTGACGCTACGGACCGGCACGCTCGGCGAAGCCGGCAGCGGGGCCGACACCTACCTCGGGTTTCTCCGCACCAACGCCCAACTCATCGCCGACGCCCTCGGCTGACGGTGTTCGAATCGAGCTCGCCGTGACCTTCCTCACCAACCCGATCGACTGGTGGATCGATCCCTTCACGGCCAACGAGTTCATGCGCAATGCGCTGTGGGCCGGTTTGCTGGCCGTCCTCGCCACCTCGGTGGTGGGCACATGGGTCGTGCTACGGGGCATGAGCTTCCTGGGTGATGCCCTCGCCCATGGCGTGCTCCCCGGCATCGCCATCGCCTTCGTCGTCGGCGGCAACCTCACGGTCGGGGCGCTGGTGGCCGCCTTGGCCATGGTCGCCGGCATCAACGTCATCCGCACCTACTCCCCGCTGCCCGACGACACGGCCATCGGCGTCCTCTTCGTGGGGTTCCTGGCCCTTGCCGTGGTGATCATGTCCAGTCAGTCGGGCTCGTACACCGGTGACCTCAACCGGTTCCTGTTCGGTTCCATCACCGGTGTCGACGACACCGACCTCATTCGCCAGGCCATCGCCGCAGCCATCTCGATCGGCGGGGTGACCGTGTTCTACCGCGCGTTCCTGGTGATGACGTTCGACGAGACGCTGGCCCGGCTGTTGGGCCTGCACCCCCGGCTGGCCCACGCCGTCCTGCTGGCCCTGCTCGCCGTTTCGATCGTCGCCTCGTTCGAGGCGGTGGGCAACCTCTTGGTGTTCGCCTTCCTGATCGCTCCGCCGGCCACGGCCACCCTCCTGGTTCGCCGGGTGCCCCTCATCATGGTGACGGCGAGCGGGCTGGGCGCGCTGGCGGTCGTCGCGGGGCTGCTCGTCAGCTACCACCACGACACCGCGGCCGGGGCCACCATGGCTCTCGCCGCCGTCACCATCTTCCTTCTGGCCCTGTGCGGCCACGCCGTCGGGGCGGCCCACCAGCGGCGCACCGGCAGCCTCGCCGACCCCGATCCGGTCCCACACACCGACACCTCCCCGCACTCGGCCCGGTAGCGAGGCGCGGCCGATCGGGAATCTCTTCCAATCCGTCGGGGCTGCTCGTGCCGATCCCGACGGTCGCGTCCGCACCATCGTCGACCTCGCCGGGAACCCCGCCGGGTGGGGTCTCCATCGAGCCCGAGTCAGGGTCTCCGCAACCCACCGGCGACATCCTCTTCGTGGCCGAGGTCTGACCCCTTCCGGTACGGAGTGCGCACAAGGTTCCAGGCCGCACCATGATGGCTCCAACTGCGAGAGGAGCGCCGAGTGCAGCTGGGAATGGTCGGCTTGGGTCGGATGGGGGCGAACATCGTGCGTCGCCTCCACGAACAGGGTCACATATGCGTCGGCTACGACCGGGACCCGACGGCGGTCGCCGCCCTGCGCGCAGAGGGGATCACCGCGACGGACTCCACGGCCGAACTGGTCGAGGCGTTGGACGCGCCGCGCAACATCTGGGTGATGGTGCCCGCCGCGCTCGTGGACCGGGTGATCGATGAGCTGACACCGCTGCTCGGCCCGGGCGATCTGATCGTCGACGGCGGGAACTCCCGCTGGGCGGACGACCTGGCCCGAGCCGCCCGCCTCCAGACCCAGGACATCCACTACATCGACGTGGGTACGAGTGGGGGTGTCTTCGGGCTGGAGCGCGGCTTCTGCCTGATGGTGGGCGGAGAGACCGAAGCAGTGGGGCGCCTCGAGCCCGTCTTCGCCAGCCTGGCCCCTGGCATCGATGCGGCCGACCGCACCATCGGCCGCCACGGTCCGCCCGAACCGGGCGAGGTCGGCTGGCTCCACTGCGGACCAGCCGGCGCCGGTCACTTCGTGAAGATGGTCCACAACGGGATCGAATACGGCATGATGGCCGCCCTGGCCGAGGGCCTGGCCATCCTGGATCAGGCCGACCTCGGCCGCGACGATCATCGCCATGACGCCGAGACGGCGCCGCTCGTGCACCCCGAGCGCTACCGGTATCAGCTCGATCCCGCGGCCATCACCGAGCTGTGGCGCCGGGGCAGCGTCATCAGCTCGTGGCTGGTCGACCTCACTGCCAAGGCGTTGGCCGCCGACCCCGACCTCGAGGCGTTCGAGGGACGGGTCGCGGACTCGGGCGAGGGGCGCTGGACGGTGGAGGCCGCCGTGGACCTCGGCGTCCCCGCCCACATCATCACCGCCTCGTTGTACCAGCGCTTCGCCAGCCGAGGCCGAGCCGACTTCGCCGACCGGGCCCTGTCGGCCATGCGCCGGGAGTTCGGCGGTCATCAGGAGCCCACCGAGCCGTGAGCGCACCCCGAGCCGACGCGCTCATCCTGTTCGGCGTCACCGGCGACCTCACCCGCCGCAAGCTGCTGCCCGCGCTGCTGGCCCTGGACCAGGCGGGCCGATTGGACCTGCCAGTGGTGGGGGTGGCTCGATCCGACTGGGACACCGACACCCTCCGCGACCACGTCCGATCGGCCCTCGAGGGCCAGGATCCCGCAGCCGTGGCGCAGTTGGCCGGCCGCTTCACTTACGTGCGGGGCGAGTACACGGCCCCCGCCACCTTCACCCGGCTGCACGAGGAGCTGGACGGGGCCCGGCACCCCGCGGCGTACCTCGCCGTCCCCCCCACGCTCTTCGACGAGGTTGCCGCTGGACTGGCGTCGGTGGGGATGAGCGAAGGGGGCCGCATCGTGGTCGAGAAGCCCTTCGGTCGCGACCTGTCCTCGGCCATCGAGCTCAACGCCATCCTCCACAAGCACTACGACGAGCGCGACATCTTCCGGATCGACCACTTCCTCGGCAAGGAACCGGTCCAGAACCTCCTGGTCTTCCGCTTCGCCAACTCGATCCTCGAGCCGGTCTGGAACCGCCACCACATCGCGTCGGTTCGGATCACCATGGCCGAGTCGTTCGGCATCGAGGGACGGGGACGGTTCTACGACGGGGTCGGCGCGGTCCGTGATGTCATGCAGAACCACCTCCTGCAGATGGTGTCGCTGCTGGCCATGGAGCCGCCGGTGTCCGATGACCCCGACGCCCTCCGGGACGAGAAGGTGAAGGTGCTGCGGGCCATGCGGCCGGTCGACCCGGCCGACGTGGTGCGCGGCCAGTACCGCGGCTACCGGGACGAGGACGGGGTGGCTGCCGACTCCGACACCGAGACCTTCGCCGCGCTGTCGCTGAAGATCGACACATGGCGATGGGCCGGCGTGCCGTTCTGCATTCGCGCGGGCAAGGGAATGGCCCAGACGGTGACCGAGGCCGAGATCGAGTTCGAGCGCCCCCCGCATCTGCTCTTCTCCAACGAGACGCGCGTGGCCCAGCCCAATCGGCTGCGATTCCGCATGAAGCCCGACAACGCCATCTCGCTGACCGTGCAGGCCAAGCGGCCCGGACCCGACATGACCAGCCGGCCCATCGACCTCACCGTCGACAACGCCGCCGAGGGCGACCATGGCGACGATGCCTACGAACGACTGTTGGGCGATGCCATCGCCGGCGACCCGCGCCTGTTCGCCCGCCAGGACGGGGTGGAGGAGGCATGGCGGGTGGTGGAACCGCTGCTCGCCGCTCCCCGACCGGCGCTGCCCTATGACCTCGGATCGTGGGGACCTCAGGAAGCCGACACGGTGCTCCCCGGCGACAGCTGCTGGTCGGCCGAGAACCTCTGCTGGGGCTGAAGGTGGAACTGACGGTCACCCGAGACGTCGACGTCATGGCCGATGTCGCTTCAGCCATGGCCGCCATCGTCCTGCGTTGGACGCTGGCGAGCGGCCCCACGGCATCGCTCGCCCTCAGCGGCGGGCGGACGCCGCGACCCATGCTCGAGCGGCTGGCCGAGGAGTCCGACATCGACTGGGCTCGAGTGGTGGTGTTCCAGGTCGACGAGCGGTTGGCTCCGCTCGGCCACGTCGACCGCAACCTGACCATGCTCGAGGATGCCCTGTTGTCTCGGGTACCCGCCACGGTTCACCCCATGCCGGTGGGCGGCGACCCCGACCGCGACGCCGAGGCCTATGCCGCGCTCCTCCCCGCCGCCCTGGACCTGGTGGTGCTCGGCCTGGGCGCCGACGGTCACACGGCGTCGCTCCTGCCCGGCGATGGTGCGGCGAGCCAGGTCGACCAGTCCGTGGCCGTCAGCGGCGAGTACCAGGGCCGTCGCCGCCTGACCCTCACGGCACCCACGCTCAGCAGGGCTGACCACAAGCTCTGGCTGGTCACCGGACCGGACAAGCGACATGCGTTGGACCTTCTCATGAAGGGCGACCCCTCGATCCCGGCCACACTGGTGTCGGTCGAGGGTGCCCGGGTGGTGACCGACCGGTACGCCGTGTTGGGCGCCGACTGAACCCGATCAGATCTCACGGCGCACCGCCTCGGCCGTTCGTCGCCCGGAAGCCATTGCCCCGTTGATGGAGGGGTCGGCACGATGATCGCCGGCGATCCAGACACCCGACGGGAGTCGGGGTGACTGCGGCCCGACGGCGCCGATGGGCAGGGCCGGCTGCGCTCGTTGGATGCGATCGACCCGGAGGGTCTCCCAGTCGTCGATGCCGGCGAACCACGACCGCAGCTGTTGCTCGATGGCGTCCGCCGTGTGATCGCCCACACCCGGCGCCGAGGCCACCACCAGATGCCGACCGGGTGGCGCGTAACACGGGCTGACCGCGCTCATGACGGCCATGTTGGACAGCGCTCCCCGACCGGTTCCGTCCAGGAGGATGACGGGGTCTTCCACGGGTGGCTGTCGGGTCGTGAACCACACGCTCGTGACACCGTTCCAGCCGTGCTCTGCGCTGCCCACCAGCGTGGCCGCCGCGGACATGTCGGTGGCCACGATCACGGCCTCGGCGCCGATCGATCGCCCCGATGCCAGCTCGATCCGATCGGGGGACACCTTCGCAACAGGGGCCTGGAGGTGCACGCGATCGCCGAGGGGTGCGGCCAGTTGCTCACCGATGGCGCCCATGCCCATGGCCGGAACGGCCGCGTCACCCTCGGAGAGCATGCGAAAGACGAACTCGAGGGTTCGGCTGGACCCGGCCAGCCGGGGATCGAGGGTGATGCCCGAGAAGAGGGGTACGAAGAACCGCTCGATCATCGTCGTCGAGAATCCAGCGCGCTCGAGGCGGGTCCGAGCGCTGCTGGGCGAGCGCCGCCACAGATCCTCGACCTCGTCCCGGCGAACACGACGGCGCAGACGCAGGACCCGAACCTTGTCGGCCAGCGACCCCACACCGGCACGCAGCGTGGGCAGCAGGTCTCCCGGCCGCCGGAGCGGGTCGCCCAGTCGTTCGAAACCGTGGTCGGTACGAATCAGCGCACCGGGTTGGAACGGGCGCAGGTCCAGCGCCTGGTAGTCGAGCAGACGCTGGGCTTCGGGATAGGCGGTGAGCAGCACCTGGAAGCCCCGATCCAGGGCGAAGCCGCCGACCCGGTCGGTGCGCACCCGCCCCCCGACCCCGTCCGACGCCTCGAAGACGACGACGTCACGACCGTGGTCGAGCAGCGTTCGGGCGGCGGACAGGCCGGCCATCCCCGCACCGATCACGGCGACCTCTATTTGCTCGCTCATCGGTCGACCCCGCCGTCGGGGTCGGGCCCGGCGAGCGGTGGGCTGAGATCGATCGGCCGCGGACCCGGTGATCCGCTGCCTGCCGAATGATCGACGTCGCCGTGTTCAGAGTTGGCCGGCATCGAGCGCCTCCAGCACCTCGCGGGCCCGCTCACGCACGTCGGGAAGATCACCGAGCCGGCGCAGGCCACCCAGCGGACGGGCCATGCGGTGGTTCGCCGACAGCCCAACCTGGTTGCGGGCGAGGAAGTCCCAGTAGAGCGTGGTGAACGGGCAGGCATCGGCCCCGACCCGCCGACGGGGGTCGAAGCGGCACGACGAACAATGGTCGCTCATCCGATTGATGTACGCCCCGCCCGACGCGTAGGGCTTGGTGGCCATCCTCCCGCCGTCGGCATAGAGCGCCATACCGAGCACATTGGGCAGCATCACCCATTCGGCACCGTCGACGAAGCTGGCCCACATCCAGTCGGTCATGGCCCGCGGATCGACGCCGGCGGTGAGCGCCAGATTGCCGAGCACCATCAGCCGCTCGATGTGATGGGCATAGCCGCGTTCGTGGACGTGGTGGGCCACTGATGCGACACACCGCATCTCCGTGGTGGCCTCACCGGTGAACGCCGGCGGCACCGGTCTGGTGGCCCCGAGGTGGTTGTGCGTTCGGTAGTCGGGCATCCACAGCCAGTAGAGCCCCCACACGTACTCCCGCCAGCCCATCACCTGGCGCACGAAGCCCTCGACGCTGTTCAGTCGGGCCTCACCTCGACGGTAGGCGGACTCGGCCGCCTCGATCACCTCGGCCGGGCGCAGGAGACCCAGGTTGAGCGAGCTGGACAATGCCGAGTGGGCCAGCTTCCACTCCGAGGCCAGCATGGCGTCCTCGTGAGGACCGAAACGATCCAGACCCCCGCGGATGAATTCGTCGAGCCGGGTGAGCGCCTGCCCGCGGGTGACCGGCCACCACCCATCGGGATCGGCGCCCCATCCTTCGGGTAGGCGGGCCAGCACGGCCCGGTCGGTGTCGTCGAGGAGGAACCGGGTCATGGGCGGCCAGTCCCGACCGTCGGTCGGTGGTCGTTCCCGGTTGTCGTGGTCGAAGTTCCAACGACCCCCAGCCGGCTCGTGGCCATCCATCAGCACATCGAGCCGACGGCGCTGCCAGCGGTAGAAGTCCTCCATCCTCAGCTCGGCACGATCGGCCGCCCACTCACCGAAGGCGTCGTAGTGGCAGAGGAACTGGTTGTTGGGGACCACCTCGACGTCGAGCTCGCGCAATCGTCGGCGGCCGGTCCAGCTCATGGGTTCCATGGCGATCACTCGATCGACCGCGTGTTGCTCCACGTGGCGCTGCAGGCCATCGGTCAATGTGTCGGCCGGCCGGTAGTCGACCTCGAAGCCTTCGTCGCGGAGCTCATCGGCGAAGTGGGCCATGGCCGACACGACCAGGTGGGATCGTTGGCGATGCCACCGCTTGGACCGGAGCTTGGCCGTGCTCTCGACGAACAGCACCCGGCAGTCCCCGGGTCCACGCTCGGCCAGCGACGCGACGTGTCGGTGCAGTTGATCGCCCAACACCCAGACCGTGGGACGGGAGGCCATCAGTCAGCCGGGGGGCGGGCCCGCGGCCTCGACCAACCGCTCGGCCAGGCGACGCCAGATCACCTTGTGGATCGGGAGCAGAGTCCACCAGTACAGGCGGCCGGAGATCCCCCGCGGGTGAAATCGGGCCAGCTGGGCCAGTCGGGTCGCTCCGTCGGGGTCGGTGGACACCCGCCATTCGAGCCACGCCTCCCCGGGCACCTTCATCTCGGCTCGCAGCCGCAGTACGCACGGCGGGTCGTGTTCCTCGACCCGGAAGAAGTCGAGGGCGTCACCCACCCGCAACTGGTCCGGGTGACGACGGCCCCGGCGCATCCCGACCCCGCCGACCAGCTTGTCGCTCCAGCCCCGAAGTGCCCAGAGGGGCCGAGCCACATACCAGCCACGCGTCCCGCCGACCCCGGCCACGGCGGCGAACACCGCTTCCGGCGACTTCGAGGTGGTCACCTCCTGACGGTCCTGGTACACGGTCCCACCCGCCCAATCGGGATCCTGCGGCATGGGTGAGGCCGGTGTGCGGTCGGGCGAGCTGTCGATCCAGCTGGTCTCGATCTGGAGGTCCTGCACCATGGACAGCGCCCGGGCGATGGCTTGGTCGATCGGGAACGGATCGTGGGGGATGAAGCGACGGACATCGCGGTCGGGATGCACCACCACATCGTTGATGAGACTGTCCACCAACGGGCGAGCCAGCCCGTAGGGCAACGGCGTGACCAGGTTGATCCAATGGGAGGACAGTCGAGGCGTGAGGAGCGGGACCGGGACGATCAACCGGCGTGACAGGCCGGCAGCCCGGGCATAGCTGTCCATCATCTCGCGGTAGGTCAGCACAGTCGGTCCGCCGATCTCGAGGATCTCGCCGGCCGTGTCGGGGCGCTCGATCACCGCCACCAGGTAGTACAGGACGTCGGCGATGGCGATGGGCTGGCACCTGGTGCGGGTGACCCAGCGGGGGCACACCATCGCCGGCAGCACCTCGGCCAGGTGACGCAGCATCTCGAACGACGCACTGCCGGATCCGATGATGACCGCGGCCCGCAGCTCCGTGACGGCCACCGCGCCGTCGGCGAGGATGCGGCCGACCTCGTGACGGCTGGCCAGGTGGTCCGACAGCTCGTCCGGATCGTCCTCGCCCAGGCCGCCGAGGTACACGATGCGGTTCACTCCTGCCGCTTGGGCGGCGCGGCGGGTGTTCTCGGCGCCGACTCGATCGGTGTGCTCGAAGTCATCGGCCTTGCCCATCGCGTGCACCAGGTAGAAGACCACCTCGATGCCCTCGAACGCCCGGTCGAGCGAAGCCCGGTCGAGCACGTCGGCCTCGACCACATCGACCTCGGAGCGCCACTCCACGCCTTCGAGGCGGTCCGGCGTGCGAGCCACACAGCGCACCTCGTGGCCGGCTTCGACGAGATCGGGTACCAGTCGGCCGCCCACGTAGCCCGTGGCGCCGATGACGGCGATCTTCACGACGCCGCCAGGACGGACGCGGCCAGGCGATCCAGCCGCACCAGCGCCCGGCGGCAGATCGCGAGATAGGGCGCGACGACGATCGGTACGCCGAAGCTCACCCGGCAGTGTCCGTCATCGATCTCTTCGACCAGGTGGTCGGTGGCGGTGACCCCGGCCACCCGCCAGGCCCACCGCCGACCAGCTTCGAAGTCGGTGATGATGAACGGCAAGGACACTCCCAACGCCGTGTGTACCGAGCCCTCGGCTCCAGCCCGGACCCCGTCGGCCCGTAGCTCGGCCGAGCGAACCGACGGACCCCACTCGGGCCATCGGTCGGGATCGGTGAGCAGGTCCCACACGACCGGCCCGGGAGCGGCGACCTCGGCTGATATCCAGACCATCCTCACGACGGTGACCCCGTGGCGGCATGGGGGGCCGAAACGGCGAAGACCGAGCTGGGAAGGTCACGGTCGCCACGCTCGAGACCATCGCAGATCACCTCGGCCACTCGCTCGGGGGCCAGGCCGGCACCCATCTTGGGCGCGACTCCTTCGATCGATCGCCGGGCCAGCCCGGTTTCGGTATGAGGGGGACGAGCGTCGATGACTCGGATGTGTCGACGACGGGCCTCTCGGGCGAAGCCTTCGTCGAAACTGCGCAGAGCGGCCTTCGAGGCCCCGTAGACCGCCATGCCCGGAAGGTTCTGCTCGGCGATGACCCCGGAGATGTTCACGATGGCGGCGCCGGGCGAGAGGTGCTCGAGGGCCGCCTGGGCCAGGAAGATGGGCACGAAGGTGTTGGTGAGGAACAGCTCCTCCATGGCATCGACCGACAACTCCTCGACGACGCCGAAGGCGACCACACCGACCGCGTTCACCACCGCATCGATTCGGTCGCCGCCGTGCGCGAGAGCCGCGTCGACCGCGGCACGACAGCCTTCGGGGCTTCGAAGGTCAGCGGCCAGCCGGGCGCCCGGTGTGGGCAGACGGTCGAGGGATGCTTGTCGGCGGGCAACCAGCGTGAGCGTGGCCCCACGCCGATGGAGCTCATCGGCCACCGCCGAACCGATGCCGCCGGTGGCCCCGGCGACCAGAACCGATGCGCCACCCAGCGGATGCTCGATGGGGGCAGATTTGGGTGACATGGTGGCTCACAGGACTGGGGGGCGAGATCCTTCTCGTACTTCGGGCCGACGGGGCGGCTTGGATGCACCGACTCCGGCTACCCGCCGATCGGGGGGACGTGCGCCGCACGGACCGGTCGCACCGATCGACGCCGTCCCGTAGGCTCCCCGCCATCTTCGACCGGAGGTGCCCGATGGTGCAACCCATCCCCGACGATCGGCCCTACGTGGTGCCCTACCTCACGGTGGAGGGCGCCGAGGCCGCCATTGCCTGGTACGGCAGGGTGTTCGCCGCCACAGCGCAGTCGACCATGCCCTCAGCCGACGGTCGGTTGCTGCACGCCGAGATCGAGATCGGCGACGGGCTCGTGTTCGTCGCCGACGACTTCCCCGAGATGAGCGATGGTCGCGGTGCCTCACCATGGGCCGTGGGAGGGTCACCGGTGACGCTGCACCTCTATGTGGCCGACGTCGACGAAACCGTGGCCGCGGCCGTGGCCGAAGGCGCCACCGTGTTGGTCGAGCCCACTGACATGTTCTGGGGTGACCGCTTCGCCAAGGTGCAGGACCCGTTCGGTCACCTGTGGTCGCTGGCCACCCACGTCCGCGACGTGACCGAGGAGGAGATGGCCCAGGCTTCGGCCGACTTCGGCACCGCATGAGCGGTCCGACCAGGCCCGCCATCCGTCTGCCCTCGGACGCCCTGGTGGTCCTGGCCGGACCGTCGGGTGCGGGCAAGTCGACATGGGCCGGTGAGTGGTTCCGCTCCGGCCAGACCATCGCCTCCGACGACCTGCGGGCCGTGGTCGGCCACCACCAGAACGATCTCCGCGCCAGCGCGGACGCCTTCGCCGTGCTCGACCTGGTGGTGCAACGGCGGTTGCGACGCGGCCTGTTCACGGTGATCGACACGCTCGGGATGGACACCGAGCAGCACGATCGGTGGCTGGCCATGGCGGCCGAGCACCGGCGGCCCACACACCTGTTCCTGTTCGACACCGATCCCAAGACCTGCCGCAAGAACAACCGGGCCCGGCCGAGCCCGGTGCCGGCCGCAGTGCTGACCGCTCAGCTGGAGAAGTGGAGCGCGGTCAGGGACTCGCTGGGCGCCGGCTTCGACGGGGTGCACCCCGCCGGGCCGGCCGTGATCGCCCCGGCCGCGCTCGTGGCCTCCGGACCGACCGATCCCGGCTCGTTGTCGTTCGGACTCCACGTGTCCCGCTTCGACTGGCCCGGTCCCCGCGACGAGTTGGCCCAGCGACTGAGCGACATCGCCGCGGCCGCCGAGCAGGCCGGTTTCACCAGCCTGTGGGTGATGGACCACCTGGTGCAGATCCCCCAGGTCGGGCGGGAGTGGGACCCGATGCTGGAGAGCACCACCACTCTCGGCTACCTGGCCGGGCGCACCAGCACCATCGACCTGGGGGCGTTGGTGAGTTGCGTCACCTACCGCAACATCGCCCATCTGGCCAAGATCGTGGCCACCCTCGACGTGCTGTCCGGAGGCCGAGCGCGCTGTGGCCTGGGACTGGGGTGGTTCGCCCGCGAGCACCAGCTGTACGGCTACGAGTTCCCGCCCGTGGGCCAGCGCTACGAGTTGCTCGAGGATGCCCTCCAGCTGTTGCCGCTGATGTGGGGTCCGGGTGGTCCACCCTTCGAAGGGCACCGGGTCCACATTCCCGAGGCGCTCTGCTACCCGCGGCCGTTGCGAAACCGGGTGCCGATCCTGGTCGGTGGGTCCGGCGAGCGAAGGACCCTTCGTCTGGTGGCCCGGTACGCCGACGCCTGCAACCTGTTCGGTGATCCCGAGACGATCGCACGCAAGGTGACGACCCTGCACGCGCACTGCGCCGAGCTCGATCGCGACCCGGCCGAGATCGAGGTGACCCAGCTCAGCTCGCTCGTGTGCGGACCCGATGCCCGCCGCGTGGCCCGGCGGGTCGACGAGCTCCGCGGCAACCTGGCGCCTGAGGATGCGGCCGAGCGTCTCCTCGC
>JAOUEE010000051.1 GCA_029858875.1 Acidimicrobiia bacterium | reverse complement strand
CACCCACTTCGACGGGCCCACGGTGGTCCACGTGCTCACGCAGAAGGGTCGGGGCTACGCGCCGGCCGAGAACGACCCCATCAAGAACATGCACGACATCGGGTCGATCAAGCCCGGCAGCTACACCGCGGCCTTCACCGAGACGCTGTGCAAGCTGGGTGAGGAGCACCCGGAGCTGGTGGCCATCACCGCGGCGATGCCCGACTCCACCGGTGTGCTGGCCTTCGGTGAACGGTTCCCCGACCGCTGCTTCGATGTGGGCATCGCCGAGCAGCATGCCGTCACCGCCGCCGCCGGCATGGCCATGGGCGGCCTCACGCCCGTGGTGGCGCTGTACTCCACCTTCCTCACCCGGGCTCTCGATCAGCTCAACCTGGACGTGGGGCTGCACGGCCAACACGTCGTCTTCTGCCTCGACCGGGCCGGCGTCACCGGTGACGACGGACCCTCCCATCACGGCCTGCTCGACATGGTCCTGTGCACGAAGGTCCCCGACATGACGGTGATGGCGCCCAGCTCCTACCAGGAGCTCCAGACCATGCTCATCGACGCCGTCGAGCTCTGCGACGGGCCGGTGGCCATCCGCTGGCCCAAGACGGCGGCCCGCAACGTCGACGAGAGCGAGATCGGGATGGGGCTGGCGGCTCGTCGGGCGCGCGCCGGGCGCGAGCGCACCCTGTGCCTCATCGGTGTGGGCAAGATGCTCGAAGCGTGCCTCGATGCGGCCGACATGCTGGCCGCCGAAGGCATCGAGGCCACGGTGTGGGATCCCCGTGTGGTGAAGCCGCTCGACCAGGACATGCTGGCCGACGCCGCCGAGCATCGAGTGGTCATCACCGTCGAGGATGGGCTGCGCCAGGGCGGCGCCGGTACCGGTATCCGCGTGGCCCTCGACGACATGGGGGCCCAGAGCACCGTACGGGTGCTCGGCGTGCCTGCTCGATACATCCCCCACGCCAAACCCGACGCCATCCTGGCCGACCTCGGCCTCGACGCCCACGGCATCGCCGACCGGGCCCGTCGCCTCGTCTGACCCTCGCTGCGGCCGGGCCACCGCCTGGCCGAACCGGGCCCGGCGACCGATCCCCCCTTTTCATTCCGGTCGGATTGCTGTACAAGCACAGGTGCGAGCGTTGGGTTCTGCGAGGTCACTGTGCGTTTCCTGTCCAACCCGACGGTCGCGGCTGTCGTGGCCGCCCTTCTCGCCGCCTCGCTCGCGGTGGTCCCCGTCGAGAACACGGCTTCGGCGCAGCCGAGACCGAACGTCATCCTGATCAACCTCGACGACGCGGACTACGACCTGATCGATGACCCCGCACTGGATGCCTACTTCCCCAACATCGCCACCCATCTGCGCGATGACGGGCTGCGTCTGGACAATCTGCACGTGTCCACCGCGTTGTGCGGCCCGTCCCGGGCCGCGCTGTTGCGCAGCCAGTACGCCCACAACACCGGGGTGTTGACCAACGCAGCCAGCTCGGAGTGGCCGGGCGGATTCGGCCCGTCCTACGACGGTGGCTACACCAGCGACGAACTGGGCATGTGGATGCAGGACGCGGGCTACACGACCATGTTGGTCGGGAAGTACCTCCACGAGGGCTTCCCGGCGCTCAGTGGCGACAACCGGTATCAGCCCCCCGGCTGGGACGAGTTCATGGCGACGCGCGGCGGCAAGTACTACAACTTCACGCAGCTGATCAACGGCGAGCTGGTGGGCCCGACGCTCGACTACCCGCGCCAGTTCCGTACCGACATCGAGCGCCTGGAGGCGGTGGGGCTGCTGCGCGACCACGTGGGCGAGGCGAACCCGATGTTCCTCTACCTGGCGCCCTTCGCCCCGCACGAGAGCTCGTCGACACCGATCCACGCGGCCCGCCACGCCGGCCTCTTCGCCGAGGCGCAGGTGCCCCGAACGCCCGACTTCAATGAAGCCGACATGTCGGACAAGCCGGCACAGATCAGCCAGCTGCCCACCTACACAGGCGCCGGCCTGGAGGCGATGGACGATCTGTACCGCCGCCGCCTCCGGTCGATGATGGCCGTCGACGAGATGGTGGGCGGCCTGGTGTCCGAGCTCGATGCGCTCGGGCAGCTCGACAACACCTACATCATGCTCACGTCGGACAACGGCTTCAGCCTCGGCCACAACCGACTGGCCGCCAAGGCGCTCCCCTACGATCGGATGACCCGGGTCGGCATGCTGGTCAGGGGGCCGGGAATCCCCGCCGGGACGGAGGCCCACCACCTGCTGTCGCACATCGACATCGCCCCCACCGTCGTCGACCTGGCCGACGGGACCGTCCCGGACTGGGTGGACGGTCAGTCCTTCGCCCCGGTGCTGTTCGACCCGACCGGCGTCCCCCTGTCCCGCGCCCGCTCGTGGATCGGAGTGGAGGGATGGGGCGTGAAGAATCAGCGAGGCGTCCAGCTCGACGCCACCTTCTCGGCGATCCGTGGCCGTGACCGGATCTACGTCGAGTGGGCCAACGGCGACCGCGAGTTCTACGACCTCCGAACCGACCCGTATCAACTGGCCAACAGCTACGACGAGCTGCAGGCGACGGAGCGGGGCCGGCTGGCCGAGCTGGCGCAGCGGGTGAACGGCTGCGTCGGACCCGAATGCAACCGGCAGCGGGTCGGCAACGATCCACCGGAGACGAGGGTGACCATGCCCGATGACGAAACGCCGGTGCGGTCCACGCTGAAGGTGCGGGGCAAGGCCACCGATGACCGGGCGATCGAGCGGGTGGAGATCATCGTCCGAACCCGCCAGGGCTCGCGCTACTGGAACGGCACCCACTTCCAGAACGGATACGCGAGCGTCGAGGCCAAGATCTCGCGCCCGGGATCTCGCACCACGCGGTTCTGGACCCGACTGACGGTGCCCAACATCGACCTCGACATCTTCGCCCGGGCCTACGACGGCGATGGCACCTCGGACCCCCTGGTCGAGGTCATCCGCCAGAATGAGACGCCGGACGTCATCCCCCCGACGGTGGAGATGACCAGCCCCACGGCGGGCGTGTCGGTGACGGGACCACTCGTGATCGCGGGCACCGCGGCCGACGATTTCGAGGTCGATCGTGTCCTGGTCGTCATCAAGGACCGCGACACGAACCTGTTCTGGGACGGCCAGCAGTTCGTGCCGACGTTCTCCCGGGTGCCGGCCGACCTCGGCCGACCCCAGCGGCCCCGCACCCCGTTCCGCTACGAGGTGGACCTCCAAGCCGGGACGTACACCGTCTCGGCGCGGGCCTACGACAGCAGCGGGAACTTCACCGATCCGCCGGCGCTGGCCACGGTGACGCTCACGCCGTAGCCGCCCGCCCCAGGGCATCCACCACCCGCCAGGAGCGCGACCATAGGTTCGCGCCTTGTGACCACTGATTCCCCCTCCGGTCGGTGACACCGGCACTCGGCGACGTCGCGTCGCTGCCCGCCTCGCCTCCGGACAGGGCGCGCCGCTCCACGGTCACCCGCCGCACCTTCGTCGGGGGAGCCATGGCCACGGTTGCCCTCCCCCAGCTGGTCGACGCCGATCGGGCGGGTTCCCGCAAGCGCCACACCCTCCTGCTGGTCATCGACGACATGGCCGAGCTGGTCAGCGATGCGTCGGTGCAGACCCCCCACCTCGATGCCCTGGCCCGCCAGTCGGTGGTGTACCACGAGGCCCACGCGCCGGTGGCCATCTGCGCATCCAGCCGAGCCGCGTTCCTCACCGGCATCTCCCCCGACGTCTCCGGACTGGTCGGTCACCACGATCGGTACCTCGGCGCAGGCTGCGACCCGTGCTACCTCGATGTCCTTTCCCATCCGTCGGTCTTCGATCAGGCCCACCGCCGCGGCTTTCGCACCGAGGGCTACGGCAAGATCTCCCACGGGCCGGCGCCTGGCCACGCGAACTGGTTCGACGTGTCCGATCTGGGCCAGGAGATCCAGACGCCGTACCTCGCGGAGGTCACCAACGACCCCACGGCGCAGAATGTCGGTTCGGCCTGGTGGTCGCTGGTGCCCAAGGCCGGCAGCCATCCCGATTCGCGCATCGCCAGCACCGCCGCCAAGCGCATCCGGATGATCGACCGGCGTTCCAGGCGACCGTGCCTCATCGCGGTCGGGATCTCACAGCCCCACATGCCGTGGCGAATCCCGGCCCGGTTCTGGAACGCGTACCGGGGAGTCGACCTGTCGCACCTGGTCGAGGGATGGGAACGCGGTCGTGCCGATCTGGCCGACGTCCCGGCCGCCGGCCACTGGGAACGGGCCGAGCGGGCGGTTGCGGCCAAGGCCACCGGCATGGAGGAGGAGATCGTGCGGGCGTACTGCGCCGCCGTCTCCTTCGCCGACGCCAAGGTCGGCCGCGTGATGCGCAACGTACCCGACGACTGGTCGGTGGTGGTGACCAGCGACCATGGCTGGATGTTGGGTGAGAAGCTCACCCATTCCAAGGCCACCGCCTGGCGGTCGGCCACACGCGTCCCCGCCATGGTCCGCATCGCCGGCCAGGCCCCCACCGTGGTCAACCGACCCGTCACCCTTCTCGACCTGCCCCAGACGGTGCTCGGCGCCATGGCGGGCGAAGCCCGCGGCTGGGCCCGACCCCGCCCCTACGTCAACACCTGGTGGGAGACCACCAAGACCGTCTACTGGCGCGACCTCCACTACCTCCAACACGGCGACGGCAGCGGCGAGCTCTACCACCTCACCAAGGACCCCCGGGAACGCGACAACCTCATGGCCGCAGGCAAACGCCCCTCCGTCCTCAACCGCCTCCGCCGTATGCTCTGACCCCGCCCTCGCCGACCACCCCACCCGGGCAACGGGTCACGGACCGCGATGGGCAGCGAGCTCAGGTGTAGTAAGGCGTGGCGCCGGCGGTGTGATCGGTGGCATCCACGACGTCGGTGACCTCGGTGATCGTGTCGAGGATGGCCGTCTTGATGCCCTCGGTGAGCGTGAGGGCGCTCATGGAACATCCCTGGCAACCGCCGCCCATCGTGAGGTGTACGACCTCGCCGTCACCATCCGCCGCCGGCTCGACGGACACGAGGGTTGCGAACCCGCCATGGGAGGCGAGCATCGGATTGATCTGCTGCTCGAGGAGCTGTTGCACCTTCTCGATGGTGGTCCCGGTCAGCTCCACATCGCCCATCATCCCCAGCGGGTTGGGTCGATTGGGGTTGCGGATCACGAGCCCGGGCTGGTTCGGGTTGGCGGGGAGATCGAGCGTTGATCCCTGGAGGCCCTCGACGGTGTTGGCCGGAACGATCACCGACAGGCCCTCCACCTCGTAGATGACATCATCGCCGGCGGCGTCGGCCAGGGTCTCGAAGGCCAGGTCGTACTCGTACTCGACACCGGCCACACCGGTGATCTCCACCCGCAGGGCCAGCCCATCCGGCTCGTCCTCATCGGCGAGGATGCCAAGAACCGTCTCGAGGGCGGCAGACGTGACGTCGAGGATCCGCTCGGGCGCCTCGGTCGCGGTCTCGTCGGTATCGATGCTCATGGGGCCGAGGGTACCGGCCGCCCGCTCAGGTGGCGCACTCGCTGTCTCCCACCTCGGCAACGTACGGCCCGATCTCCCCGTAGTCGATGTAGTGGTCCGGCCCGTCCTCGGGGGTCGGGAAGGAGTCGAGATCGGTCAGGCCCTCACCCAGGGCCTTGGCCCCGCCGCGGCGCTGCACCCATCCCCGGAACGCCTCGCCGGCCTGACGCTCATCGGCGAAGGACCGAACGATGCGCACGACGGCCTCGGGGGCGTTCTTGGCCGGGAGGCGCAGGGCCTTGTCCCCGAAGTGCACGGTCTCCTCCCCGAGGTACCCGCCCAGCAGCATCTGATAGCCGGGAGCCGACGAGCCGTGCACCCGGCGCTCGGCGCCGAAGAACCCGATGTCGGCCACGTGGTGTTGGCCACAGCTGTTGGGGCAGCCACTGATGTTGATGCGCAGCCCACCCACTTCGGCCAGCCCCTCGACCTCGAGGGCGTCACCGATGGCCTTGGCCAGACCGCGGGACTGGGTCACCGCCAGATTGCACGTATCGGCACCCGGGCAGGCCACCACATCACGCACCAGCTCAGCCCCCGGCTGCGCCATACCGATGGCTTCCAGGCGCAGATGCAGGGCCGGCAGCTGATCGTCGCGGAGGCCTCGGAACACCAGGTTCTGGCGGTTGGTGACGCGCACGTCCGCCTCGAAGTCGCGCTGGATCTGGGCGAGCGCCCGGAACTGATCACCGGTGATGTCACCCAGTTCGGCCCAGGCGTAGGCCGATACGGTGCCGTTGGCCACGCCGCGCACCACATTGGCGTCGTCCCAGCTCTCGAACGCGCCGCGGCGGCGCAGCGCCACCGCGGTGCCGTGCCCCATCTCGGTCACCGGCGCACCCGAGGCCCGGCCCGCCGGGGCGTCACCCCACTGCTGCACCACGTCGGGGATCCCGCCGGGCCAGCTCGACGATGCCGGCAGCAGATGCCTGGTCGCGAACACTCGCCGCTGGAGCTCCTCGAGGCCGAGACTGTCGACCAGCCACTTCATCCGTGCCCGTAGCTTGTTGTCGCGATTGCCGGCCTGGTCGAACACCCGCAGGAGCGACTCCATGGTGGGCAGCAGGTCCTCCTTGCTGGTGAAGTCCTCGAGGGCCAGCGCCGGATGGGGGGTGGTGCCCAGTCCACCGGCGATGTAGATGCGGAACCCGTACTCGGCCCCGCCGTCGGCGCCGAGACGGCTGGTGGCCACCACGCCCACGTCGTTGAACATGGCCTGACCACAATCGGTGGCGCAGCCGGAGAAGTTGATCTTGAACTTGCGGGGCATGCGCTGGGCGATCGGATTGCGCAGGAAGTGCCGAAACGCGGCCTCGGCCCACGCGGTGACGTCGAGCACCTCGTGGGGACAGGCGCCGGCCAGATGACAGCCCTGCACGTTGCGCACCGTGTCTCCGCACGCCTCGCGGGTCGTCAGCCCCACACCCGCCAGATGGCGCATGACCTCGGCCACCTGCTCCAGCTGCACGAAGTGGAACTGGATGTTCTGGCGGGTGGTGATGTGGCCCCAACCCCGGCTGTACTTGTCGACCACGTAGCCCAGCATCTCGAGCTGGTCGGGCGTCATCGATCCGTACGGGATCTTCACGCGGAACATGTGGTTCGTGCCACCCTGGCGCTGACCGTAGATGCCGTTGTTGAGGCGGAACACGCGGAACACGTCGTCGTGGACCTCGCCGGACAGGTACCCGGCGGTCATCTCCTCGAACTTGCGGATGTCGGCCTCCATATCCGGGTCGATGGGTCCGGTCGGAGGGGGCTTGACCTCGGGCTCGGTGATGGTCATGGCACTGCTCCTCAGGAGGCGGGGACGTACGAGAGGTCGGGGGTGAGCGCTTCGGCGGCCAGCGCGGCCGCGTCGGACTCGAGGACCGGCGCTCCGGCCACCGCGCCGATGACGAGCACCGAAGGCGACCGCACGGGGAGATCGATCAGCCCGACCAGGTCGGTGTGATCGGAGCTCTGATCGGGCCGGGTGGCGTTGGTGATCACCGCCACCGGTGTGGTGGCGGCCATACCGGCGCCCAACAGCCGGCGGGCGATCCGTCCGGCCCGCCGGGCACCCATCAACACCACCAGGGTGGTGCCCAGGCGGGCTGCCGCATCCCAGTCGAGGTCATCGGCCGAACGTGGATCCTGGTGGGCGGTGATGACGGTGAAGCCGCTGGATCGACCTCGGTGGGTGACGGGTATGCCGGCGGCGGCCGGCCCGGCAAGGGCCGAGGTGATGCCGGGCACCACCTCCACCGCCACCCCGGCGTGCCGGAGGGCCTCGGCCTCCTCGCCGCCACGACCGAACACGAAGGGATCACCGCCCTTGAGCCGCACCACGGTGGCGTGGCACCGGGCCAGCTCGACGAGCACGTCGTTGATGGCACTCTGGCTGGTGCGACGACCCTCCGGGTCCTTGCCCACATCGACCCGCTGGGCCCAGGGGGCGACCAGATCCATGACGTCGACGCTGACCAACCGGTCGTGGACCACCACGTCGGCTTCGCCCAGCAACCGGGCCGCCTTCAGCGTGAGCAGGTCAGGGTCACCGGGGCCCGCACCCACCAGGTAGACGGTCATGAGGCCACCTCGTCGAGCAGTTCCAGACCCACGCCCCGACGGAGGGCGTCGCGGGCATGCCCACGATCGCCGGCCTGGAGGTGGATCAGCGCGGCATCGAGTGCCTGGTCCCAGCCCGGCACTTCGGCAGTTCCGAGGGCCGCCCGCAGCTCGGCTCGGATCTCGACGGCCAGCTCGACCAACGACACCAGCTCGGCCTCGAGCCGGGATTCGATGCGCTGCCGCAACCATCGGGCCACCGCCGGGCTGTGCCCATCGGTCGCCACGGCCACCTGGACCGGACCGCGCCGGGCCACCGCCGGCAGCGTGAAGGAGCAGTTGTCGGGGTCATCGGCCGAATTGACGAACACGCCGGCCGCCTCGGCATCGCGAAAGACCTGGGCGTTGACTTCCGGATCATCGGTGGCGGTGATCACCAGGCGGTAGGACGCCGCCTCGCCCCGGACATAGGCCCGCTCGTGCCACCGCAGATCGTCGGCATCGGCGATCTGGGCGATGGCGGTCGGTGCGACCACCGTGATGATGGCCCCGGAGGCCCGCAGGGCGCTGATCTTGCGGGCGGCTACCGGACCGGCTCCGACGACCAGGCATCGACGATCGGCGATGCGGAGCTGCACGGCGAAGCTGGGCGCGCTCACAGGTGCAGCCCACACTCGGTCTTGGTCATGCCCGCCCATCGACCGGCCCTGGGATCGTCGGCATCGGCCGGCTCCGTGCAGGGCCAACACCCGATCGAGGCGTATCCGTCTGCGGCGAGCGGGTTCACGAGGACGTCGCGGGTGGTGATGTACTCGTCCACCTGCTCGTCGCTCCACCCGGCGATCGGATTGATCTTCACCAGACCGTCGGCGTCGAAGTCGATCACCCGGGCGGCGGACCGAGCGGCCGAATCCGAGCGACGCAGACCGCTCAACCACGCGTCGCGCTGGGTGCGCAGGTAGTGGCGAAACGGGGCCACCTTGCGGGCGGCACAGCAAGCGTCGACACCGTCCTGCCACACGTCGACGCGGTCATCGGTTCCTCGGAGCACGACGAGATCGAGCTGGTAGCGAACCTGGGCCCGCCGCATCGTGTCGAGGGTCTCCGCGAAATGGAAGCCGGTGTCGGAGAAGACGACCGGGATGTCGGGATCGACGGAGGTGGCCAGGTCGACCAACAGCGTGTCGGCGAACGATGTGGCCAGACACAGACCCTTGCCGAACGTGGCCGTCGCCCACTGGATGATCTCGGTGGGATGGGCGCTCTCGAACTCGCGATCCAGAGCATCGAGCTGGGCTCGGGAGAATCGACGGCGGCGGGGCAGACTGGTGGAGACGGACATGATCGAGAGTGAAAGGGTCAAATCCTGATCTGGTTAGTCGGAATTCGGCGTCACCATACCCACAACTCGACCCGAGAGCCAAGAATTCCGATCGGATTTGTCATATTTCGATCCGGACGCCGTCCGAGCGGCGGCCACCGCCGGCCATGATCGATCCACCTCCGGCCTATGAGCCGGGAGTGCTGGCCCGACTCGGCGGCCGGTTCTCCCCCGGGATCCAAACGGTGCTCGACACCGTGCAGAAACGCTCCGAGCAGTGGCATCGAGCCAACATCGAGGCGCTGTCCGGCACGGATCCACTGTGGGTGGCGCTCGGCGACTCGACGGCCCAGGCCATCGGTGCCAGCTCCATGCACGAGGGATACGTCGGGCAGCTCGGGCGCCGCCTCGACGCGGCCGGTCGTCCCCACGACGTGGTCAACCTGGCTCGCACCGGCGCCCGCATCGACCATGTCCTGCACCACCAGCTCGAGCAGCTGGAGCAGCTGACGCGGCCTCCGGCCCTGGTCACCTGCGCCGTCGGGAGCAACGATGTGATCCGCCTCGATAGCGCGCTGGTGGTCACCGGGCGGATGCGAAACCTGCTGTGTCGGCTCGGTGCGTTGGAGTCCACCGTCGTGGTGGCCACCATTCCCCAGGGTCGCAGCAGCTGGTTCGCCCGTCGAGCGAACCAGCTCATCCGACGCGACGGGCCTGGCCACGGTCTGGCGGTGGCCGATGTGGCCCGGTCACTGCGTGGACCGTTCGAGGCGAAGGTCGCGGCCGACCGCTTCCACCCGAACGATGCCGGCTACGCCGACTGGACCGAGGCCTTCCTGGGCCCTTTGGGCCTCGACTCGGACCTCGACACCCCCTGACGCGGTAGAACGTTCTCGAGCCCGGCCACTGGCCGGGCTCGAGACTGATCACCAACAACCGCAGAGATCGGTTGCGCTCCAGGGTGTCCGACCGAGTCGTTCCTGAGGGACACCATCGTGGCCCGAGATCCCCATCATCGCCATGAGCCGTTCGGCGCAATCTCCCGTCGCCGGCCAGCTCGTGGCGTGAACCGGGCCGGCACGGTTTCGATGAGCCGCCGCCCGGCCTACTGTCGCCGCGATGACCGACCTGCTCGAGTACCGGGTGGCCGAGGGTGTGGCCACGATCACCATGGACGATGGCAAGGCCAACGCCTTGTCGCACGCAATGATCGGCGCGGTCGACGCGGCGCTCGACCGCGCCGTGTCAGATGCCCGCGCCCTGGTGCTGGCCGGTCGTGATGGTCGGTTCTCGGCCGGGTTCGACCTGTCGGTGATGCAGGCGGGGCCCGAGGCGGCCCGCGACCTGGTCGCCGCCGGTGGACGGCTGTGCATGAAGATCTACACCCTGCCCCTGCCCGTGGTCGTCGCCTGCACCGGACATGCGTTGGCCGCCGGGGCGCTGCTGTTGTTGTCGGGCGACTGGCGGGTGGGAGGCGAGGGTGACTTCAAGATCGGGCTCAACGAGGTGTCCATCGGGCTCCCGCTACCCCAATTCGCCATCGACCTGGCCGCGGCGCGTCTCGACGTTCGTCAACTCACTCGGGCCACCGCACTGGCTCACATCTACGATTCGGCCGGCGCTGTCGAGGCGGGCTATCTCGACGTCCTGGCTGCCGATCCCCTCGCCGAGGCCACGACTGTGGCCGCCGAGCTCGCCGGTCGGCTGTCGGCCTTCGGATTCGCCGGCACCCGTCGCACCGCCCGTCAGGCCCTCGCCGATGCGGTGCTGACCGGGATCGAAGCCGACCTCATCCACTTCGACCTCGACCCGGAAGCCTGATCACCACGCGGCGCACCGGTCGTGGGCGCCCTCGGTGTGGCGGCCGGTCAGGACCCGGTTCGCGGTCGCGTGCTTCTGCCGAGGGCCGAGAACGATAGCCTGCAGGCATGACCCAGTCGCCCGGCCCCGGGTGGTGGCTGGCATCGGACGGCAAGTGGTACCCCCCGCACCTCCACCCTGATGTGCGGAAGGCCACGCCGGGTGACGCCCAGCGCCGCACCACCCAACCCCCGCTCGCCGAACGACCCGACGGTTCCCGCGCCCCCGGCGTCGGGCGCGCACCAGCCTCTTCTGTCGCGCCAGGTTCCCCACCGGGCACCGGTCCCGACACCGCAACACCGCGTACCGATCCGGCGGGGTCGGCGCCGGCCATGCCCAGGCCTGCACCGTTGGGTGATCCGAACGCCCCGCTCCCCCACCGCCGCCCCACTGCGACCCATCCCACCGCACCACCCCCACAGGCACAACCACCGATCAGCCCCCAACCCACCGCCGCCACCGCACCACCCCCACAGGCCCAACCACCGATCACCAGTCCACCGACGGGGCGCCCCGAGCACGAGACACCGACGGTCCGATGGAACAACGACGACACCCGCCAGGGCGCGGCCCCCGGCGCGGGTCGCGGCACCAGTGCCCCGCGGTCCACCGCCGACGAGAACAGCCTCATCCCGCTCCCCGATCTCGACGCCGAGTCCGAATCGACGGCTCCTCCCAAGCCCACCAGCAAGGCTCCCACCCTGGCCGACACCCTCCTCGGCGCCCGGGCCAAGGTTCCCGAAGCGGCGCTACCCGCCGCCGCGCAGCCACCGGCGGCCGAACGCTGGGTTCGACCCGAGCCTCATGAAGTCCCCGAGGGGGCGGTCACCGACGCGGTCGTCGAGGCAAGCGCCGACGGGTTGGTTGCCGCGACCACCGGCATCGAGGTTGCCGGCCTCGATCCGAATCGCCCCGATGCGTCGACCGAAGCCGAGTCCGATTCGGTCGACGACTTCTTCACGCGCGTCGAAGTCGAACACGACGAGTTGGTACCGGAGCAGCGTCCCCGCTCGGACCGGTTGGTGAACATCGGCGTCGTCCTCCTCGCCGTCGTTCTGGCCGCTGGGGCCGCCTACTTCCTGCTGCGCGACGACTCGAGCCAATCCGACATCGCCGCCAACGAGCGCCGGGTGAACCAGCTGGCCGTGGGCGATTGCTTCGGAGGTGAGCTGCTGGGCGCCTCGGAGATCGAGACGGTCCCCATCGTGGACTGCGGCACCCCGCACCAGTACGAGGTGTTCCATGCCACGGTGTTCGAACCGAGCGACGCGCCTTTCGACGCCGAGAAGGTTCGTCGCTACGCCACCGACGCCTGCACCGAGGAGCTCGAGTCGATCATCGGTGCCACGGCGGCCGAGGCTCCGGTGCAGTTGTTGTTGCTGAACCCCACCGCTGGATCGTGGAACGACGAAGGCGATCGCACGTCGCTGTGCCTCGCCTACGACCCCGAGGGGCCGTTGTCGGACCCCATCGCCCCCAGCTGAGCGACGGGCCACGACACCGGAAATAGGCGAGGGCCGGTCGGGGTTCTCACGGTCAGCCTCGCCCCCAACACGGAGCCCCGATGAGCAACGGACCCACGATCGAGTACTACTGGCGCCCCGGGTGCCCGTTCTGCATGCGGCTCGAGTCCAAGCTGGCCCGTCACGACCTCCCCCTCGAACGGCGCAACATCTGGGACGACGAACGCCACGCGGCCACGGTCCGATCGGTGGCCAACGGCAACGAGACCGTCCCCACCGTGATCATCGGCGACCACGCCCTCGTCAACCCATCGGCCGATGAAGTGCTGCGGGTCCTCCAGCGCGAATCCCCGCACCTCGTGCCGGCCGACTGGGAGCCCAGCACGGGCACCCGCATCGGTCAGACGTTGGGACGGCTCTTCCGGGAATGACGGCACGCGACCGGCCTATCTCGTGGCCAACCGCGCCGACCCTGTCGGGTTCGGGAGTCGGGCCTCAGGGGAGGTGGTAGCCGCACACTGGCCAGGGCTGGTTGCCGCGACGGGCATACAGAGCCCGAGCCCGTGCATCCTGCTCTCGGGGGCTGGAGTGGGCGGGGTCGCCCAGGCCACCCACGGTCCTCCAGGTGTGCCGATCGAACTGGTACGCGCCCCGATACACGCCGGTCTCGTCGACCGCCTGGTAGTCACCACTGGACTCGCAGAACCGGAGGCGTTCCCAGGCTTCGGGGGGAGCTTCCCCGTACCGACCCATGGCGACCGCCCGATCGGACTGGTCCCATGCTTCGGCGACCAGCAGTTCCAGTCGAGCGTCGGGTAGGTCGGCCTCCAGACGGGCCAGTTGGGCCTCGGCGACCTCGAGGTAGGCCTTGCGAGAGTCCAACTGCTGGGCCAGGTCCAGGATCTCGGCATCGGTCGCGGCGCGCAGTTGGGCCAGGCGGGTCGCCAGTTCTCCGGCCTGCAGCGATTCGTTGCTGAGCAGGTAGGTCTGCCACTGATAGTCGGCCGCCCGGCTCGAGCCGACCAGGCGGAGGAACTCCGCCTCGCCGCCCGTGATGAACGCCTCCACCACGAGCTCGCGGTTCTGGCGGACCTTCTCCTCGACCTCGCTGACCAACACGGCCTGATCGTCGCTGAGCTCGGTCTTTCGGACCTCGAGCCGACCCAGCTCCAGCCGGACATCGGCCACCTCGGCATGGAGCTCCGTCAACCGCAGCTCCAACAGATCGACTGCACTCTGGGCTTCGTCCACCGCCAACACCCCGGTGCGTCCGGTGGCCGTTCGGTCGCCGGCCAGGGCCGCCCCGACCGTGCCGATGACCGCGAGGAAGAGCGCGGCGATCAGCGCCGTGAACCAAATTCGGGGGCGGGAGATGAACAACACGACGAGTGGAGCCTCGGAGCAGGCGCGCGGACCTTAGCCATTGATGCCGATCCAGGCCGTGTCGGCCCCGGCATTGCCACGGAGAGCGCGAAGGCGAGTACAACGGCAACCATGACCACGCCGTCGACCACCCCCATCGATGCCCTGCTCGTGGTGTCCTTCGGCGGTCCGGAGGGCCCCGACGACGTGGTCCCGTTCTTGGAGAACGTCACCTGGGGCCGGGCCATCGGTCCGGAACGACTGGCCGAGGTGGGGGCCCACTACGCCCTGTTCGACGGGGTGAGTCCCATCAACGGGCAGTGCCGGGATCTCGTCGCCGCCCTCGAGTCGGCATTGGCGGCCCGCGGTGATGACCTACCGGTGTACTGGGGCAATCGGAACTGGCATCCGCTGCTTCAGGACACGATCGCCCAGATGGCGACCGATGGGGTCGAAAGGGCTGTTGCCTTCGTCACGTCGGCCTACAGCTCGTTCTCGAGCTGTCGGCAGTACCTCGACGACATCACCCGGGCGCGGGCCGCCGTCGGTGACCGAGCGCCGGTGATCGAGAAGCTCCGGACCTTCCACGACCACCCCGGTTTCGTGGACCCCTTCGTCGATGCGGTGCGCGCCGCGTTCGCCTCGCTGCCCGAGGATCGGCGCGACGCGGCCGAGTTGGTGTTCACCGCCCACTCGATCCCCGGGGCGATGGCCGCCGGGTGCGACTACGAGGAGCAGCTGGCGGTCACCGCCGAGCTGGTGGCCGGGGCCGTTGGCCGGTCGGGCCGATGGGAGCTCGTCTTCCAGAGCCGCAGTGGCCCGCCGCACGTGCCCTGGTTGGAGCCGGATATCGGTGACCACCTCGAAACTCGAGCCCGAGCCGGTGCCGCCGCGATGGTGATGGCCCCCATCGGGTTCGTCTCCGATCACATGGAGGTGGTCTACGACCTCGATACCGAAGCCAGGGCCATCGCCGATGCGCTGGGACTGCCCGTTGCGCGCGCGGCCACTCCGGGGACGGACCCCCGCTTCATCTCCATGGTGTTGGACCTGGTCGACGAGCGTCGGGCCGGTGCCGTACCCGTGGCGCTCGGCCCAGCCGGACCACGGCAAATGCCGTGTCCTCCCGGGTGTTGCCCGCCAGCCTCCTGAACCATCGGTGTCCACCAGTGGGGCGGCGGGCCTCGGTAGAGTGAGGCAGAAGAGGGGGGTCGGCCGATGAACCATGGGCAGCTGGCAGCCGAAGCACTTCGGTTCCGGCTGGACACGCTCCAGCCGTCGATGGTCGACCCTGCCCGATTCGATCTCGAGCGAGCCGCCGACGTGGCTGCCTGTTCGGCCGACCCCGTGATCGACAGCGCCATTCGGACCATCGGCTGCGCCTGGATCGCCGCCGGATTGCCTCGTGATGACCTCACCCGCTCGTGGGACCAACCGGCCGTACGGGAGCTGTTCGGCCGCCGACCCGACCTGATCGACGCACTGGACGACATCGTGCGCCAGGTCTGTCGCCTGGCGCCGTGTACCTGATCCTCAGCGCGCCACCCACCGCCACCACACCGCTTCGGGGGCCGAAGCCTCGCCGGTGACCACCGCCGCCCCGGAGACGCCCCAACCTCGACAGATCGTGGTCCTCCTCCGACGAATCGCCCTCATCGCCGGCCTCGGCCTGATGGTCGGCGCATGCGGCTCCAGTCGCCTCGACGAGGCACTCGACACGACCTCTACGACCTCTACGGCCTCTTCCGTCTCGACCGACGAGAGCGACACCACTCCCCCCTCGACACCCGGGCCGGGAAGCCGAGGACCGACACCGGACACCAGCCGCCCGCCCACCGAGGTCGGCGCGGCCGGTATCGGTGATCCGTACTTTCCCGACCTGGGCAACGGCGGCTACGACGTGGAGCTCTACGACCTGACGATCGACATCGCCGAGGGAAGCGACATCATCGATGCGTCGGCCAACCTGGAGCTGGTGGCCGACGTTCCCCTGCGCCGATTCAACCTCGACCTACGCGGGCTCGACGTCACTGCCGTCACCGTCGACGGGCGGGCCGCCACCTTCGACCAGGAGGCGGGCGAGGTGATCATCACGCCGACCGGGCCGCTCGACGTCGGTGGCCGACACACGGTCCAGGTCGAATACCACGGCGACCCCG
>JAOUEE010000050.1 GCA_029858875.1 Acidimicrobiia bacterium | reverse complement strand
GATCCGGTCACCCTCACCGGCGAGCCAGACGAGCCCGACGGCCGCGTCGACCTGACGGAAGGTCTCGTCGACGCAGCCGGTGCCGGCGAGCACTCCCGTGGCGCGGGCCCGGAAACGTGCGGTCGCGGTGGTGTCGGGCTCGAGCAGCGTGGCCGACACGTCGCCGAAAGGAGCCAGATCCTCGGCCAGACCCCGTTCCACGATGGCCCGCACGTCACCGAGGGGCGGATGGAGGTGTCGGCTCACGCCTTCAGCGTGCCCGGCCGGGCCGGATTTCACCAACCTCCGCACCGGGGCGGGGACCCCACCATGACCGTGGAGGTCCGACCCGCCGGAGTAGATTGGAGGCCCGACCAGAGGGGCGGCCGCCATGGATGACGAGCACTACTGGGACGAGTTCTACAGCGGCCACAACGCCGTGGGGTTTCCCAGCCCCTTCGCCGAGTTCTGCGAGAGCCACCTCCTCGACGACACGTCACACATCCTCGAGCTGGGGCCGGGCAACGGTCGTGACGCGTTCTTCTTCTACGACCACGGCCATCAGGTGACGGCGATCGATCAGTCCCACGCCGCCGTCGAGCAGTGTCAGAAGCGGGCCTCCGAGGTCCGCCGCCCGAACCTCGTCCGGTTCCGGTGTGATGACTTCACCCGCGTCGACCCCACCGAATTCCGCGACATCGACGCCGTGTACTCCCGCTTCACGCTCCACTCCATCGACGACGAGGCCGAGGAACGGGTCATCGATTTCGCCTGGCAGGTCCTGCGTGCCCAGGGTCAGCTGCTGGTCGAGGCTCGTACGGTGAACGACCCGTTGTACGGCAAGGGCACCCGCATCGGCGAACACGAGTTCATCACCGACCACTACCGTCGTCATCTCGACGCCCAGCAGCTCCTGCGCCGGGTCCTCGACCGCGGCTTCCAGCTCCACTTCTTCCACGAGAGCGACGGTCTGGCCCCGTTCCAGGACGAGAATCCGGTGGTCGTCCGCATGGCGATGATCCGACCCTGATCGGGATCACGCGGGATCAGGTGCGGCGAGGACGGGCCGTATCGCGCTGGTGCTGACGAAGCTGGGCGTGTAGCCGATCGACGATGACGGCCGCCGCCGGGTCATCGATGGCGTTGCGGCTCTCGGTGGAATCGGTGCGTTCGATCAGCCAGGCCGGCTGATCGTCGCGATTGACCACCAGCTTGTGATGCCTGTCCATGATCATGCGGTCTCGGGCGAACTCACTCACCACGAAGGGCCGCCCGGGTGCACCCGGGTCGTCGACCAGGCCACGCAGGCTCAGGCCGTGGCTGGGCGAGAGCATCGATCCCCCGGCGTAGTCCAGCAGGGTGGCGCCCACGTCGATGAGCTCGACCATCTCGTGGCTCACCCGCCCGGGATCACTCTGGTCGGGCACCCGCAGGACGAGCGGGATGCGCAGCGCACCGTCGAGGAATGTGTTCTTCCACACCAGCCCGTGGTCGCCGTTCATCTCGCCGTGGTCGGCGCAGAAGACCACGATGGTGTCGTCCCACTCGCCTCGCCGCCGGACCGTGTCGAGGAGGGCACCGACCTGCTCGTCGATCAACAGCACCGACCCGGCGTAGTCGGCTCGGAGCGCGGCCAGCTCCTGGTCGGTCAGCGCGAACCGGCCCTGGAGGTCGTCGTAGGAGGTCGGCACCGGTGACGAACCCAGTTCGATGGGCGACAACGGCTCGGGCATGTCGGACGGATCGAAGGCCGACGCGTAGGGCTCGGGGGCATCCCACGGTTCATGGGGACCCGGGAACCCGACCATGCACATCCAGGGCCGGTCGGCCGGTAGGGCCTCGAGGTGGGCCTTGGCCTGTTGGGCCACCCACACGTCGTAGTAGAGCTCGAGCGGGAGGGCGGCGGGGCGGACGAAGTGCGGGGTGTAGAAGCCCCGGTCATCGAGATCCTTCTTGAACGCGTCGTAGACGCCGGCGTCGTGCCACGCGTCGGTCATGTCGCTCATGCGGGTGAGCGAGCCACGGGCATCCACCACCTCGACGACATCGTCGAAGCCGATCTCGTGCACCCGGTCGATGTGATCGCGCACGTCCGTCTCACCCCGGATGGTGTGGAGATGGAGCTTGCCGAACAACGAGGTCCGGTATCCGGCGTCGCGCACGCCCCGCATCCATGTGTCGAATCCCGGCGGTGGACCGGGGAACGGACCGTTGCGCCAGAGGCCGAAGTTGTGCGGATACGTCCCGGTGGCCAGGGCCAGGCGGGCGGGCATGCACACCGGTGCGTTGGTGACGGCATCGGTGAAGATGATCCCCTCGGCGGCCAAGGCGTCCAGGTTGGGGGTGCGAGCCCACGGGCTCAGCACGCCCAACGAGTCCAGCCGCTGCTGGTCGGTGAAGAGGAACAAGATGTTGGGCGTCGGCCGCACTCGGACCAGGGTACGAGTTCGGGCGAACGGGTCGAAAACCACCGTCCGGGCGGCTCGGTCGGCTCCGACCGATCAGGAGATCTCGATACCCATGTTGTCGATGAGCCGGGCCGACCCGAAGCGCACCGCGGCCAGCACCCGCACGGAGCCGGACAGCCGGTCGGTGGGACGCAGCGAGGTGGAATCGACGGCCACGACGTAGTCGACGCGAGCCGCCGGCTGGGCCTCGATGTGGGCGCGCATGGCCGCCTCGACCGCAGATCGGTCGCGCTCGCCCGATCGGATGAGGTCACAGCCGAGTCGAAGCGCCTGGTTGATCGCAGCCGCCTGGGGTCGCTCCTCCGCGGTCAGGTAGACGTTCCTGCTCGACATGGCCAGGCCGTCGCTCTCGCGCACGGTTGGACAGCCGACGACCTCGACCGGCGCCGACAGGTCCGCGGCCAGGCGGGTGACGATGGCCAGTTGCTGGAAGTCCTTCTCGCCGAAGTAGGCCCGGCACGGGCCGACGATGCCGAAGAGCTTGGACACCACGGTGGCCACACCGTCGAAGTGGGTGGGCCGAGCCGCCCCCTCGAGCGCCTCGGAGACCACCCCCACGTGCACCGTCGTCCACACCGGCTGTGGGTACATCTCCTCGACGGTCGGGGCGAACACCAACGAGGCCCCCGCGGCCCGGCAGCGCTCGGTGTCGGCATCGAGGTCCCGCGGATAGCTCTCCAGGTCTTCGTCCGGCGCGAA
The DNA here is from genome assembly GCA_029858875.1 of Acidimicrobiia bacterium. GTDB lineage: Bacteria > Actinomycetota > Acidimicrobiia > Acidimicrobiales > SHLQ01 > JAOUEE01. The sequence continues at coordinate 13,142 of JAOUEE010000050.1, read as the reverse complement.
CTGCAACGGGTTGACGAAGATGGACACCACGACCAGGTCGGTTTCGGCCGCGGCCGCTCGAACCAGTGATTGGTGCCCGGCGTGCAGATAGCCCATGGTCGGCACGAACCCCACCGTGGCGCCAGTGGCCCGATGGGTGTCGAGCTCGTGTCGCAGCTGGGCGATGGTGGTGATGGCTCTCACCGCAGCAACCTCCGACACGCGGCCACGAGCACGTCGTACAACTCGTGCTCGGACGGATCCAGTGTGGCGCGATGCCGATCGATGGTGACCTGGTCGCGGCGGGCCACCGGCCCGGTGAGCGCCCGGGCCGGTCCCAGTTCGGCCACGTTGTCCACCGTGCCCCGCACCAGGTCGAGGTAGGCCTCGAAGGGTACGCCGGCGGTCCGGGCCAACCGCTCGACCTGACCGAGCAGGCCGACCAGATGGTTGGAGGCCACCACGGCAGCCGCGTGGTACAGCACCCGTTGCTCATCGGCCACCTCGAAGCTGCGACCGCCGAGGTCGGCCACCATACGGCGGGCCAACTCGTCACCGGCCACGGCGAACCAGCCGCCGGCCAGGAGCCGCTGCGCGCCGGTATCGGCATCGGGCAGGGCCATCAGGGGATGCACGGCGGCCGGTCGGGCGTGGGGCCCGAGGACATCGAGGCCGAGCGACCCGGCCAGGTGCATCACGACGGTGTCGGGTCGGGGTTCGATGGCCGCCGCCACCTCGGCGATCACGGTGTCGGGGGTGGCGATCACCACCACGTCGACGCCGTCGGCGGCACCGGTGACGGGCGCGCCTCGCCCGATCGGTGCCTCCACCGTCCATCCGCGCCGGTTCAGCGCGCCGGCGAGGGCTCCAGCAGCCCGGCCGGTGCCGATCATGCGCGCGGTGGCCGTCACGTGACTCCCTCGTCGACCCAGACCTGGATGGCATTGGCGATGAGCTGCACGGCGATGGCCGCGGCCAACAGCCCGACGATACGGGACAGCAACACGATGCCCGAGTCCCGGATGACCCGAGCGATGAGGCCGGAGAAGCGCAGGGCCAGGAACACGATGATGATCACCGAGAGCAGGGCGGCGACGACGACCACGGCGCCCGACGGCCCATCGGCCTCACCGATGTACACCATGGTCGCGGCGATGGCACCGGGGCCGGCCAGCAATGGCGTGCCCAGCGGCACCAGCGCGATGCCGGCATCTCCCTCCGTCTCGTCGAGCGCCGAGGAGTCGCCCCGCAACAGCTCGAGGGCGATGATCAACAGGAGCAGCCCGCCCGCCACCTGCAGAGCTTCGAACGAGATGCCCAGCAGGTCGAGCAGCTGGCGACCGACGACCGCGAACGACACGATCACCCCCGCGGCCACCGCCGATCCGACCAGGGCCGACCGGTTGCGCGCCGCCGGTGTCTGGTTGCGGGTGAGGGCCAGGAAGATGGGGATGTTCCCCAGGGGGTCCATGACGACCAGCACGGTCACGAACGCCGACAGATAGAGCTCGCCGTTGGTGCTCACCAGTCGCCCAGACGCTCGATGGGCTGGTCGACCGGCGCCACCCATCCCTCGGGGACCAGGTCGGGAGCCAGTTCGGCCAACGGCACCATCACGAAGGCCCGGTCGAGCATCCGGGGGTGCGGCACGATCAGGTCCGGCTCGTCCACGGTGCAACCGTCGACCCACAAGACATCGACATCGAGGGTGCGTGGGCCCCAGCGCTCGATCCGCACCCGATCAGCTGCCTCCTCGCGCTGGCGACAGACCTGGAGCAGCTGGCGGGGTGTGCGATCGGTGTCCAGCTCGATCACGATGTTGAGGTAGGCCCCCTGCTCGGGGCCACCCACCGGCGCCGTCTCGTAACGACCCGACACGGCCACCACGTCGGGTATGGCGTCGACCGCGTCCCGCAGGAGCGCCTCACGGTCGCCCAGGTTGGATCCCAGCCCGAGCAACGCTCGGGTCATGACCCGGTCTGCACGCGGCGGATGCGCACGCCGGAGCGGTCGAGGTGGTGCGCTACCGGCGGGCGCAGCTTGTGGGCCCGAACCATGACTTCGCGCACCCGAGGGTCGCCCAGCACGATCTCGGCGACCCGTTCGGCCATGCGCTCGAGCAGCGTGTACTGCTCGGATTCCACCGCAGCGACGATGGCAGTGGTGACGGTGCCGTAGTCGATGGTATCGGCCAGTTGGTCGCTGGCACCGGGGGTGACGAGGTCGGCGTGGATGTCGACATCGAGGAGGAAGGGCTGGGGCCGAACCTGCTCCTCGGGCAGTGCACCACAGCGGGCCATCACCCGCAGGCCCCGGAGCTCGATGCAGTCGCTCACGACCGGTCGAGCGGGTCGGGCGCGGGTGGGCCGGGCATCACGAGCCTTGGGCCAGTGCTTCCGAAGCGGTGACCAGCTCACGACCGAGCGGGCCGAGCGGACGGGATGCGAGCTGTTCCATGGCGACGATCACGTCGGGGCCCGACGGGATCAGACCGGTGTACAGCAGATAGCCCGCCAGCAGCCCACAGACATGGTCACCCAGCTCCTCGCGATGGACCAGGACCTTCTGGCCGGCATCGAGCTGGCTGGACAGCGCGGTGAACAGGTCGCGCAGCACCATCGGGCCGTCAGCGGGGCCGTTGAACGGCAGGTGCTGCCACTTGACTCCCAGCTCGTCGTAGTTGTGCAGGTTGTGGGGCGAGGGGATCAACGACAACACGATGTCGAAGCCGTTCTCGCGGACCCAGATGATCTCCTCCTGGCGCCGGACGCGACGGTGATTCACCCCGTAGCCGCCGGGCCGCTCGCACACGGCCAGCTGGTCTCTGATGATCCAGGTGAAGTTGCGGGGCTCGATGCCCTGGGCCCACTTACCTTTCACGTGCCTCTCCCTCGCATCACGCCGCCACCACCCGCATTGCCTGGGCGGTGGGAGCAACATCATGCACCCGGACCATGGCCGCGCCCTCATGGGCCGCCCAGGTCGCCACGGCCAGGGATCCCTCGAGTCGATCGGTGGGCTCGCTGGTCTCACGCCGATCGGCCCGCCCATGGAGCTCTCCGATGAAGTTCTTTCGACTGGCCCCGACCAGCACCGGCGCGCCCAGGTCCACCAGCGAGCGCAATTCGGCCAGCAGCTCGAGGTTGTGCGCCGTGGTCTTGCCGAAGCCGATGCCGGGGTCGATCCACACATCGGACACCCCGGCGGCCCGTCCGGTATCGATGGCGCGGGCCAGGAAGGCCCCGACCTCACCCACCACGTCGTCGTAGTGGGGTGCCTGTTGCATGGTGGCCGAATCACCCTGACGGTGCATGGCCACCCAGGCGACCTCGAGCTCGGCGCACACGGGAGCGAGCGATGCCGAGACATCGTTCACCATCCGGGCGCCGGCCGAGACCGCGGCCCGGGCGACCTCGGGCTTGGTGGTGTCGATGGACACCGACGCGTCCCGGGCCAGAGCCTCGACCACGGGCACCACTCGGGAAAGCTCCTCGTCGAGCGACACGGGCCGAGCACCGGGGCGGCTGGATTCGCCACCGATGTCGATCCAGTCGGCGCCCTCGTCCAGCAGCTGTCGGCCGTGGCCGATGGCCGCCGCCCCGGCGAGGAAGTCGCCGCCATCGGAGAACGAGTCGGGTGTCACGTTGACGATGCCCATGACCAGAGTGCGCACCGACCCAATCTAACGGCCCGACGAGACACACCGAGCTGCCCTCTGAGGTGATTCGGCTATCTCTCGAGGAACCTCATGGCTTCGAGCTTGGTGGAGGTCTCGTCGCGGAAGGTGCCGTGCACGGCAGAGGTGACCGTGGTGGCGCCGGGCTTGCGCACGCCGCGCATCGACATGCACAGATGCTCGGCCTCGATGACCACCAGCACGCCCTGGGGCTGGAGCATGTCGACCATGGCTCCCGCGATCTGTTGCGTGAGGCGCTCCTGCACCTGCGGTCGGCGCGCGTAGCCGTCGACCAGACGGGCCAACTTCGACAACCCGGTGATGCGGCCGCCGGCCTGTGGGATGTAGGCGCAGTGGGCGGTACCGACGAACGGCAGCAGGTGGTGCTCGCACAGTGAGTACAGCGGGATGTCCCGCACCATCACCATCTCGTCATGATCGACTTCGAAGGTCTTCTTCAGATGGCCGGCCGGGTCGATGTGCAGTCCCGCACAGACCTCGGCGTACATGCGGGCCACCCGGCTGGGGGTGTCGACCAGTCCCTCGCGCTCGGGGTTCTCGCCGATGGCCGCCAAGATCTCACGAACGGCCGCCTCGATGCGGGGCTGATCGACCTCGGGCGCCGACTCCCGCTTCAGCGGGTCATCGTCAGACATCGGTTCCTCGTGGGGGATCGGGGGGATCGAAACTGGTCGTCTGGGGGCTCTGGGACCCGCCGAACGCCGGTCCGGGGCGACGAGCCGAGGGATCGCGACCGGTGGTCCACGTGTCGAGGTCGGCGAAGATCTCGTTGAGCTCGGCCTCGTCGAGGGTTTCGCGCTCGATGAGCGTCTCGGCCAGACGGTCGAGCGTGACGCGATGCAAGGTCAGGATCTCGCGTGCCTCGGCGTGGGCGGCATCGATCAACGAGCGGATCTCGCTGTCGATGAGGGTGGCCACCTCGTCGCTGTAGTGGGGATCGGCGCCCATGTCGCGGCCGAGGAAGGGATCGCCCTCCTTGGCCCCGAACCGCTGCGGTCCGAGGGCGTCGCTCATCCCGAGCGTCATCACCATGGCCCGCGCCGTCTGGGTGACCCGGTCGATGTCATCGGCCGCGCCCGACGTGACATCACCGAAGATGATCTCTTCGGCCACGCGTCCACCGAGTGTGGCCGCCATCGTGTCGCGCAGTTCGGCCTTGGAATTCAGGTGGCGGTCGGCCTCGGGCAGGTACAGCGTCCAACCCAGCGCTCGACCCCGGGCGATGATCGAGACCTTGTGCACCGGGTCGGTGTTGGGCAGCACATGACCGACCAGCGCGTGGCCGGCCTCGTGGTAGGCGATGACCTTCTTCTCTTCCTCGCTCATCACCCGGGTGCGCCGTTCGGTGCCGGCCAGGACCCGGTAGATGGCTTCTTCGACCTCGTCGATGCCGATCTCGCTCTTGTCGCGACGGGCGGTCAAGAGCGCGGCCTCGTTGAGCAGGTTGGCCAGGTCGGCGCCGGTGAACCCGGGGGTGCGCCGGGCCACGACGTCGAGCGACACGTCGGCGCCGAGCGATTTGCCCTTCCCGTGCACCTCGAGGATGCCGATCCGCCCGGCGAGGTCGGGGCGGTCGACCACGATCTGGCGATCGAAACGACCTGGGCGCAGCAGGGCCGGATCGAGGATGTCGGGCCGATTGGTGGCGGCGATGAGGATGACCCCGCTGGTGGCATCGAATCCATCCATCTCCACCAGCAGCTGATTGAGGGTCTGCTCGCGCTCGTCGTGTCCACCACCCAGACCCGATCCGCGATGGCGTCCCACCGCGTCGATCTCGTCGACGAAGATGATGGCCGGCGCCGTGGACTTGGCCTGTTCGAACAGGTCGCGCACCCGGCTGGCACCGACACCGACGAACATCTCGACGAAGTCCGAACCCGAGATCGAGAAGAAGGGCACCCCGGCCTCACCAGCGACCGCCCGGGCCAGGAGGGTCTTGCCGGTACCCGGCGGGCCGAACAACAACACACCCTTGGGGATACGGGCCCCCAGGGCCTGGAATCGTCCCGGCCCTTCGAGGAACTCCTTGACCTCGCGCAACTCCTCCACGGCCTCGTCGGCCCCGGCCACGTCGGCGAAGGTGACGGTGGGCTGGTCCTTGTTGACCTGGCGGCCGCGAACCTTGCCGAAGCTCATGATCCGTCCGCCGCCACCCTGCATCGTGTTGATGATGAACAAGAAGACGGCCACCAGGATGATCACCGGCAACAGGTTGAACAGCAGGCCCAGCCAGATGGACTCGCGTTGCTGATTGACGGTGACCTCGACCTCGCCCGTGGCCTCGATCTCGGCCACCAGCTCGTCGCCGGACTCCTGCACGTACGTGGTGGAGAACTTGGTTCCGTCGACCAGCTCGCCGTGGATGACACTGTCACGGTCCCGCATCTCGACCTCGGTCACCTGCCCGGCATCGAGGCGATTCCGGAACTCCGAGAGTGTGAGATCCTCGCGGCTCTCGCCGCCGCGCAGCATCCACCCCCCGAGTAGCGCGACGGTGAGCACCAACACCACCCAGAACACAACGCTGCGGAAAAGCCGTTTCACGGTCCGAACACCCTACCTGTGCCCTGGTCGCTTCTGGAGGGCATCAGGGGTGCCAGTCGGCACCACCCGGCCATTGGTGAGCCTCCGGCGCCGCCGCCTGCGCCGGCTACTGCTGACCTTCGTACACGCAGATGTACGGCAGCTGGCGGAACTGCTCGGCCGCGTCGAGCCCGTACCCGACCACGAACTCCGACGAGATGCGAAACCCCACGTAGTCCAGCTCGGATTCGTCGATCTTCAGCTTCTCGCGCGCCAGCAGGGCACAGACCCTGAGGGTGGCCGGGTTGCGCGACGCCAGGTTGTTGCGCAGGTACTTCAGCGTGAGCCCGCTGTCGACGATGTCCTCGACGAGGATGACGTCGCGTCCATCGAGCTCGAGGTCGAGGTCCTTCACGATGCGGACCACGCCGCTCGTCTTGGTGGCGTTGCCGTAGGACGACACCGCCATGAAGTCGAACTCGACCGGCAGGTCGATGGTTCGGGCCAGGTCACTCATGAACATGAACGCCCCTTTGAGCACCCCGACGAGCAGCGGGGTTCGCCCCTGGTAGTCGGCGGTGATCTCCGCGCCCAGCTCCAGCACGCGTCGTCGGAGGTCATCCTCGGCAACGAGCACCCGGCCGACAGGGTCTGCGGTCTCATCCACGGCGGCGATGCTAGGGAGTCGGGCCAACCAGCAACAATCAGAGCTCGACGGGCTGCGAGCGTTCGACGCGGAGGCGGCCGTCGGTGCGACACACCCGCCACCCGTCGCCCAGTTCGGTGGACCGGCTCCGATGAGCCACCACGTCCATCACCCGATCGACGGTCGCGGTGCCGACGGCGTGGCTGGCGTCGGTCTCCTGCCGGAGCCACCGGCGCAGGGCGTGGCGGGCCAGGGCCGGGTGCTCGTGCCGGAGGGCCCGGCTGTCGGTCGCGTCGACCGTGTCGCTCAACTGATCGAGCAGCCCCACGACCTCACGCTGGTGGCCGGCAGCACGGGTGAGCATCGGGACCGGGTCGCGCTGGAAGATGTCGGCGAGCAGCGGTAACACCTCGGCCCGCACCCGGTTGCGACGGAACCGACGGTCGGCGTTGGTGGGATCCGCCAGCGCGTCGAGGCCCCGGGCGGCACACACGGCCCGCGTCTCGCTGCGCCGCAGGGCCAGCAGCGGTCGGCGGTGATCCTCGGCCATGGCACCGAGGCCGTTGGGACCGGCCCCCCGCAGCAGTTGGAGGAGCACGGTCTCGGCCTGGTCGTCGGCGGTGTGACCCAGCAGGGCATCGGCCGGGAGCACCCGGTGACGGGCGGTTCGGGCCCGGTCCTCGAGGTTGGGACCGTCGTCCAGGTGCAGCTCGACCACCTGAAGCGGCACGCCGAGGGTGTCGGCCAGGCGGGTGACGTGCTGGGCGTCGGCTCCGGAGTCAGGGCGCAGCCCGTGATCGACGTGCACGGCGGACACCGCGCAGCCGGCGGCTCGAGCCAGCACCACCAGGGCCGTGGAATCCGCGCCCCCGGACCAGGCACAGGTGACCGGTGTCCCGGACGGAGGAAAGCGACAGCGCGCCAGCAGCCCGGCCACCTGGGTCACGACGGCGTGACGACAGGCTGCATTCTCTGGATCCACTGGCCCGGATCGCGGATCTCGATGATGGACGGCAGGGCCTCGGGACCCTCCCAGGCCCGGTCGAGCAGCTCGGTTCCGCCGGCGGCCTCGACGGCCTCGATGAACGCTTCGCCCTGGGCGTACTGCTGGATCTTGGCGTCGATCCCGATGAGGCGCTGGAACAGCTTGGCCATGCCCGTGGCCGAGTTGCGCCGATTGCGCAGGACCCGGGCGAACCGGTCGGCACTGGGCACGAAGTCGGCGCCGGCCCGGTCCATGGTGACGTCGCCGTGGCCCTCCAGCAGACTCATCATGCCGGCGATCTCGTCGAGCACTTCGCGCTGCTCGGGACTGGCCACCAGGGCAGCCACCCCGCCGTCGGCCAGCGGATCACCTCCCACCCTGCGGATCTCCATCATCCGCTTGAGGCCCTCGAGGAACCGCTTCGGATCGGGATCGACGGCATCGAGCGTGCGGCCGACCAGGTCGAGGAAGTGCTCCCGCAGCCAGGGCACACCGGTGAACTGGGCCCGGTGGGTGACCTCGTGCAGGGCCAGCCACAGGCGGAACTCGTCGGTGGGGAAGGCGTACTTGCGCTCGAGGGCGATCACGTTGGGCCCGACGTAGTACACGAGGTCCTGCTCCTCGGGATCCTCGTCCTCGATGACCAACAGGTCGTACTGGCCGAGCACCCGGGTGGACATCCAGCCCAGGAGCGTGCCCATCTCCACGGCGGCCACCCGGCGGCCCACCGGGGCCAGCCGGCCGCTGGTCATCTTGTCACCCATCTTGTCGAGCAGGGGCCGGAGCAGGCGCTGGAACGACGCGATGTTGGCGTCGACCCACTGCGATCGATCGGCCACTCGGGCCCTCGCCGGGCCCGAAGCCGACCGCAGTCCGGTGGTCTGGGCGACCAACTCCTCGGCCTGGGCGGTGAACTCGGTGAAGTCGGGCAGCAGCGTGTAGCCGTGTTGGGCCAGGGGGACCTCGTCGCGGCGGGCGACCCGATGGGCCACCCGGCGGGCCAGTTCCCAGTCGATGGGGTCGGCCACGCTGTCTATTGCCGCGGGTAACGGGTGCGGGTGACCTGGACGAAGTATCCGACGATGGTGGCGATCACCAGCGCCACGGCGGACAAGGCGAGGACCACGGCGATCCAGAAGTGCCAGGGCTGGGCGGCCAAGAGTGAAGAGCTCATCAGCGTCATCGTAGAGGGCCCAGCGGGTCAGATCGCATTCGGCCCCGACAGCCCGGCCGCTGGACGCCGATGAGGGGCCCTCAGTCGTCGAGTACCTTGCCGCGCATGCGGGGTACGACCATCGGCGCGTGCAGCGCACAGAAGTCGAGATCGTTGTAGATGGAGAGGCGGGTGGCGCATCCGGATTCCCCGCAGATGCGGCCTGCGTTGGAGAGAGGTCGGGTCCGCTCGGCACTGGTGGTCCGGAACCCGCTCACCGATTTGGTGGCCATGACTGGGAAACTCCTTGCCGTCTCTTTCCTATTCCGTTGTCACCTCGGTTTCGGATGCACGTCCGCCGAGCGCGACGATCGAGGGATGGCAGACACCCGACCACCGCCGCTGGACGACCTTCGCGTGCTCGAGCTGGCCACCGTGGTGGCCGGCCCCGGCTGCGGTCGGTACCTGGCCGACTTCGGCGCCGACGTGATCAAGATCGAACGCCCGGGCGCGGGGGACACCACCCGCACCCTGGGCTGGCGCGACCCGGCCGACGACACGACCTACTGGTGGAAGCTGATGGGCCGCAACAAACGCTGCATCGAGCTCGATCTCAAGACCGACCTCGGACGATCCCAGCTCCTCGCCCTCGTGGCCACGGCCGACGTCGTCATCGAGAACTTCCGGCCGGGCAAGCTGGAGGCCCTGGGCCTGGGGCCCGATGTCCTGCTGGACGCCAGGCACGATCTGGTCATCACCCGGATCAGCGGGTTCGGCCAGGACGGGCCCTACGCCCAACGGCCGGGATTCGCCACCCTGGCCGAGGCCATGTCGGGATTCGCCGCCATCAACGGCACCGCCGAGGGCGGGCCCACCTTGCCGCCCATCGCCCTGACCGACGAGGTGGCCGGGCTCACCGCAGCCTTCGCCACGATGGTGGCACTGCACAGCGGCGTGGGCCAGGTGGTGGACGTGAACCTGCTGGAGTCGATGTTCCAGGTGATGGGACCACTGTTGTCGGCGTACACCGGCTCGGGCTACCTCCAGCCGAGGATGGGTTCCGAACTCCCCTACTCGGTGCCCCGCAACACCTATCGGTGCGGGGACGGACGTTGGGTGGCGGTGAGCGCATCGGCCGAATCGGTGGGAGCCCGGGTGATGGAACTGGTCGGACTCGACGCCGATGCCTTGGGATCGTTCGCGGCGCGGGTGGCAGCTCGCGATGAGATCAACGGCGCGGTCGGCGACTGGATCGGCGCCCGCAGCGCCGACGAGGTGTTGGCCGGGTTCGCCGAGGCCGAGGCGGCCGTGGCCCTGGTGTTCGACATGGCCGACATCGCCACGGACGAGCACTTCGCGGCCCGCCGCAGCCTGGCCGAGCTCGGTGGCGTCACCATGCAGGGACTGGTGGCTCGCCTGTCGGCCACGCCCGGTCGCCTGGACTGGGCCGGACGTCCTCAGGGGGCCGACACGGCCGAGGTCCTCGCCGAGCTCGACCCACCGCACCGGTAGCCGTGGCACCGATGGCCTGTCGTCACCCGACCAGCTCGGAGGGTGGGGCTTCGGGCGGTCGAGGTGTCGGGCTCAGAGCGTGGCGGCGACGTCGGCCACCACGGCGATGGTCTCGTCGATGATGTCGTCGGTGTGGGCCAGCGACGGGAACAGCGCCTCATAGGGACCGGGGGCCAGGGCCACACCCCGCTCGAGCAGACCGTGGAAGAACCGGGGGTACACGCCGTTGGCGGCCGCCGCGTCGGCCGAGTCGAAGTCGGTGGGTGCCTCGCCACAGAAGAAGAGACCCACGAGGGGGCCGACGCGTGGCACCACGGCGGTGACGCCGGCGTCGGCGAACGCGGCCGCCATGCCGTCGGCCAACCGGGTGGCCGTCGCGGTGAGCCGGGTGTACGCGGCGGCGTCGAGCGCGGCCAGCGTGGCCAGTCCGGCCGCGGTGGCGAGGGGGTTTCCCGACAGGGTGCCGGCCTGGTACACACCGCCGAGCGGCGCCACGTGGGCCATGACCTCGTGGGAGGATCCGTAGGCACCGACGGGGAGTCCCCCGCCGATCACCTTGCCGAAGCACCACAGATCGGGTTGCACCCCGAACCACTCGGTGGCGCCACCGCGAGCCAGGCGGAAGCCGGTGATCACCTCGTCGAACAGCAACAGGGCGCCCGCCTCGGTGCAGGCCGTCCGCAGATCGGCCAGGAAGCCGGGCGCCGGCTCGACCAGGCCCATGTTGGCCGCCACCGGTTCGACGGCCACCACGGCCACCGATTCGTCGATCTCGGGCACCACGTTGTAGGGCGCGACCACGGTGTCGGCCACCGCTCCGGCCGGGACACCATCGCAGCCCGACAGTCCCTGGTTGGCCACCCCCGAGCCGCCGGCGGCCAGTAGCCCGTCGGCATGGCCGTGGTAGTTGCCGGCGAACTTGATGATCTTGTCGCGCCCGGTGGCGCCCCGCGCCAACCGGATGGCCGACATGGTGGCCTCCGTGCCGCTCGACACCAACCGGACCATCTCCAAGCCCGACACCCGGGCACAGAGCTCCTCGGCCATGAGAACCTCGCCCTCGGTGGGCGCCCCGTACGTGGTGCCGGCCAGGGCCGCCTCGCGGATGGCCTCGATGACCGTGGGTGGCGCGTGCCCGAGGATGCCGGGGCCGTAGCTCATCACGTAGTCGATGTAGCGCCGACCCTCCACGTCGTAGACGTAGGGCCCCTCGGCCCGGGCGACGAAGTAGGGCGTACCCCCCACCGAGCGGAACGACCGGACCGGCGAGTTGACCCCACCGGGCATGACCGCCTGCCCTCGTCGGAACAGGTCCTCGTTGGTGAGGCCACTCACGACTGAGCCAGTCGTTGCGCCACCTCACGGGCCAGGTAGGTGAGGATCAGGTCGGCGCCCGCCCGTTTCATCGACAACAGCACCTCGTCGGCCACCGCGTCGCCGTCGATCCAACCTCGCTCGGCGGCCGCCTTCAACATCGCGTACTCACCGGACACGTGGTAGGCCGCCACGGGCACGTCCACTTCGGCCCGTGCGGCGGCGATGATGTCGAGGTAGGCCAGTCCCGGTTTGACCATCACGAGGTCGGCCCCTTCGGCCACGTCGGCCCGCACCTCCTCGATGGCCTCGCGGGCGTTGGCCGGGTCCTGCTGATATCCCCTGCGGTCGCCGCCGCCGACGATCTGCACATCGACCGCATCCCGGAACGGGCCGTACAGGGCCGAGGCGTACTTGGCCGCGTAGGCCATGATGACGGTCTGGTCGAAGCCCTCGCCGTCGAGGGCACCGCGAATGGCCCCGACCTGCCCATCCATCATCCCTGACGGGGCGACGATGTCGGCGCCGGCGCCCGCTTGGGCCACCGCCGCCCGTGCGTACAGCTCGAGGGTGGCGTCGTTGTCGACCGTGCCGTCGGCGGCCACGATGCCGCAGTGGCCGTGGTCGGTGTACTCGTCGACGCACAAATCGGCGATGAGCACCATGTCGTCGCCCACCTCGGCTCGCAGCGCAGCCAACGCCAACTGCACCACGCCACGGGGATGCCACGCCTGTGATCCCTGGGCGTCCTTGTGGACCGGGATGCCGAACAGGATCACCGCCGGTATCCCCAGCTCGGCCAGCTCCAGCACCTCGGCTCGCAGTGAATCTTGGGTGTGCTGCACCGCGCCGGGCAGAGATTCGATGGGCTGGGGCTCGTCGATGCCTTCGCGGACGAACAGCGGGGCGATCAGGTCGTCGACGTGCAGCCGGTGCTCGGCCACCATCCGGCGCAGGGCCGGGGTGCGACGCAATCGGCGGAGACGACGTTCGGGGTAGGGCACGGGCTCAGGGTATGGAGTGGGTGCCGACTGTGCATCTCCGGGCGATCGGCGGCCCCGGAGTCGCATGGCTGGGCATCGGATCGGGCCGATCCCGTAGCGTGGTGCGGCCGCACCGTCGAGCACCGCCCGGGGGACACCGAAGTATGAGCATCGAAGACCAGGCCGGCGCGCCGACGACGTTCGATCCCGATGCCCTGCGGGAGAAGTACCGGCACGAACGCGACAAGCGCATCCGGGTCGACGGCAACGAGCAGTACGTCGAGGTCAGCGGTCGGTTCGCCCGCTACGTCACCGACCCCTACGTCGACGAGATCATCGAGCGCGAG
>JAOUEE010000344.1 GCA_029858875.1 Acidimicrobiia bacterium | reverse complement strand
GTCCTCGATACAGCTGAACCTCTCGCTGCCGCTCCTTCATCGTCGCCATCAACAACACCTCCATCATCGAGGTGTTGCGACGACCACATGAGTCCGGCCAGTTTCGCGCGAGGAAAGTTCACCGGGCCCTCGCCCGTCACGGCATGGTCGGCTCCATGGGCCAAGTCGGATCCGCCGGCGACAACGCCGCCATGGAATCCTTCTTTGCCCTTGTGCAGAAGAACGTCCTCAACCGGCGGCGCAGCTGGCCAACCCGCGACGGCCTCCGCATCGAGATCGTCACCTGGATCGAACGCACCTACCACCACCGCCGACGCCAGAAGAGCCTCGGCCGATTGACCCCCATCGAATACGAAACCATCATGACCCCACGGACGGCACTCGCCGCCTGACTAACCCTGTCCCCTCCCCGCGCGGCAGTCCCCTTCGCTGCGCTGTAGGCCGGCTTACGTTCCATTCGGCGAGAAGCGCACGCTACTGTCGCACGCATGACCGGCATCGCGCAGTTCTTGAAGGTCGTTGTCAACGTCAGCGATCTTCAATCGGGCTTGACGTTCTGGTCGGCCCTGACCGGATTGGAGCCTGGCTACATCGACCCGCTCGGAAACTTCGCGGGCCTCGGAAGCGTGCCGGTCGTCGGCGAGGTCGTCTCAAGCGTGATCTTGCTGCAGCTGGTGCCCGAGCAACAGAGGCCGGTGCATTCCGGCGCGCACGTCGACTTGTTCACCGATGACGTGAGCCGAGCCGTGGAACAAGCCTCGGCGATCGGCGCCACACTCGTGCGCCCGGCTGGGTTCTATCCCAACCATGACCCAATGCTCAGCGACGAGAAACCGCTGCTCGAGTGGGCAGTGATGGCAGATCCCTTCGGCAACGAGTTCTGCCTTATCACCCACGCGTGATTGAGCGACAGGCCCCCCTGAGCGACACTCATTTCGCTCACGCCGCGGCGACCAAGACTTACCCGCTATTGGTACCTTCTGCGCTCGGCTACCCGGTCCAGATTATGCAGCGAACTCGACCTCATCGTGGCGTCGCCGGGCGCCACCCCCAGTGACGTTCACCGCTGCCAGGGAAACTGGCGATGGTTGGGCCAGCGCCCGAAGTTCGCCGATTGCTGCCCTCTGACCAGGCACTTCGCGGTCGCGAGCATCTGGGAAGCATCATTCCCCAGCCAAAGACCCCGAAACTGGTAGATCCCTGGTAGATGATCCGAGCGCGGAGAAGGGCCGCACGCGAGTGCGACCCTTCTGACCAGGCGTTTTGGTGGCGGGGGCAGGATTTGAACCTGCGACCTTCGGGTTATGAGCCCGACGAGCTACCAGACTGCTCCACCCCGCAGCGGAAATCGTAGCGACCTCGCCCGGTCGCCACAACGCGCCGGCCGAGAAGCTTCGGCGCTCCCCGGGCCAGTACCGACCTCAGGGGTTCGTCTCCGGCCTCCGCCGGTCACGACACCGGACCCTCCCCCGCTGTGGCGGGGACGACTCGACCACCCCACCGGCGGCGAGTGGCCCATCACCGCTGACCTCCCTACAGGGCCCCGATCTCCGCCACCGCCATCACCCGCGTGGTCGGCACCACGTCGCCGGGCGCGCCGGACTCGGGCACGCTGTCGCCCACCCACCGAACCCCGACGGTCCCCACCACATGGCCCGCCGTGTCCAGCCAGTTGGGCACTCCCGGATCCCGCCCGGCCACCACGCAGCGGACGAACCCATCGGCCCCCACCTCGGCCGTGCCACCGTTGAGCGCCACCTGGTGGTAGCGGTAGTCCAACGTCTCCATCCAGTGGTTGTGGAGTCCGATCATCCAATACTCGCACTCGGGTGGCGTGAACTCGATCACCAACGCCTCGTCGGCCCCCAGGTCGAAGTACGCCTGGTGCCACGTGATCTGGGGATCCTTGAACGCCCTGGTGTCGTCCTCCTGCACATCGGCGAACACGTTGGGATGCTCGGCCTGGCGGGCCGCCCAGTCGGCCCCGATCCCGGCCACCGCGGCCACGTAGTGCCCGGCCGTCAGCAGCGCTCGGTACAGATGACGGGGGTCCAACGGCCCCGGCGGCCCCATCGTCACCGCCACACCCCTCTCGATCCGCTCCAGGCTCAGCGCGGCCGGCACCTGGTTCGCCTTGTCGACGAACGTCTGCCTGATCGTCAACGACCGCGAGTCCGGCTCCAATCGCAGCCAGTTCACTCCCGGCCCCGGATCATCGGCCGAGAGCACCACCTCGAACGCCCCGTCCTCCGCCACCTCGATCTCGTGCTCGTGCAGCGTGGTCCCCGTACCCCGGCCACCACCACCGAACCCGCCCCCACCGAAGGTGTTGAGGCTCAACCACCGGGCCTCGCCCCTGGTCCCCGAGAGCCGGTAGTCACGGTCTCCGCTGATCCGTGCCCCCAGGTACAGGTTGTCCGGGTTCTCGGCCACGATCTTTATCGTCTCGTGACAGGTGCAGATCAGAGCGGGGCGGTCGGGATCGGCCCACTCCAGGTTGCTCTCCAGCGCGCCCCGCAGCAACCGGGTCAGCATGCGGAATCCCTCGGCCCGATCGAGCGCACCGTCGGGATGACGATCGGCCAGGATCACCTCACCGGCCTGCTCCAACAGGGCGCAGAACTCCCGCCACGCCTCACCCGATCGCACCTTGCCCACGATCTCGTCCTCGGCTCGGCCGGACGGACCCGCAAGGCCCTCCGCGCCGCTGTCGCGGCCGGTTCCCGGGTCGGTTCCACTCATGTCTCCTCCAAGCCGAAGCGGTCCACGTACTCGACAAATCGCTCCGTGATCCTCGCCCGGTCCAGCCCGAATTCGGCCGGATCGGGACGGTGCTCGCCGTGACGACCGGGCGCGTTGGCCTCCACCCATGTGGCCATCGCCTGCTCGGCGTCGGCCGTGAGCTCCCACCCGGCGGCTTCGTAGATGCCGGCCACCGCCTCCACCGGCCGGGACACGATGTCGACCATGGCCACGTCCACGAAGCGATCGGGATGGTCGGCCCGCCAGCGCATACCCCGCTCCACCGCTGTCGCCCACAGGTCGAGCTGGTGGGCCCCCACACCGTGAGCATCGACGTCGTCGGTCACCAGGGTCTGCACGGTCGCGACCAGACTGGCCACCGATGCCAGGACGTCCGCCGGATGGCGATGGGTCCATACGAACCGGGCCTCCGGGTAGACCGCGGCCACCGCCTCCAGGCAGAACAGATCCGGCGGGTTCTTCAGGTGCCAACGCCCGGGCGGGCACCGCGACCCCAGCATCTCCAGCACCTCACGATGGAACCGGTAGGCCGGCACCATGTCGCACTCCAACCACCACTGGTCGTAGCTGGGCACATCAGCCATCCCCGCGAAGTGGTGGGTGTGGAAGCTCATACCCAGCAGGTCGATCGATTCGGCCGTGCTCGTGGCCGTGTCGTGGTGCATCGCCTTCATGGCCGGCACCATCTGCTCGAAGATGTCGAGCCCCGCCTGGGTGGCGGCGATGCGGTCGTCGTCGTGCTGGGTCGCCGCCTCGGGCGGCGGCACCGGTGACCCCGACTCCCACACTCGCAACGACCGGGTCGCCGGGTCGGCGGCCAGCAGATTGGACAGGGCGGTGGTACCGGTCCGCGGCAGACCGGTGATGATCAGCGGCCCCTCGATCGCCACGTCGAGCTCGTCGCCATGGCCGGCCCGCCAATCGACCACCGCCAAGCGGTTGCGCAGGTACTGGCCCAGGCGCACCCCCATGGCCATCCGCCCGGTCTCGCTCAGCCGGGCCTCGGACTCGAGGGCGTCGACCAAGACCTCGAGCCCCTCCCGCCAGTAGCCCGACGGCTCGCCCCAGTCATCGGTTCCGGCGTCGGCCTCGGCCTCGGCCACCATCGTCGCGGCGTCGAGCTTGTGAGCCGCCATCATGTCAGGTGAAGTCCGAGCCGCCGTCGACGTTGATGTTGGCCCCCGTCATGTACGAGTTGAGCCGAGAGCCCACGAAGGCGATCACCGGACCGATCTCGT
>JAOUEE010000049.1 GCA_029858875.1 Acidimicrobiia bacterium | reverse complement strand
CGCCGGTGACCACTTCCTCGAACTCGGGAGCGAGCATGCCGACCATGGCCGCCTCGATGTCCTCGAGGAGCTTGTAGATGATCTCGTAGGTGCGGATCTCGACGCGCTCGGCGTCGGCCATCTCGCGGGCCTTGCGGTCGGGTCGGACGTTGAACCCGATGATGGTGGCGTTGGAGGTGGCCGCCAACTGGATGTCGTTCTCGGTGATGGCACCCACGCCACGATGCACGAACGACAACTTGACCTCGTCGCGCTCGAGCTTGCGCAGGCTCTCGGTGACCGCCTCGAGCGACCCGTTGACGTCAGCCTTGACGATGAGGTTCAGCGTGGCCGCCTCGCCTGCCTGGATCTGCTTGAAGACGTCCTCGAGCTTGGCGCCGCCCGACATGGCGTGGGCTTCGCGACCGAGGCTGGCCTGGCGATGCCAGTGCTCCCGCTCATCGGCCACCCGGTTGGCGAGCTTCTCGGTCTGCGCCACCACGAACTCCTCGCCGGCCACGGCGACATCGCTGAGACCGAGCACCTGCACGGGAGTGGACGGGGCGGCCGACTTGACCTGCTCGCCCTTGTCGTCGATGAGGGCCCGGACCCGGCCCCAGGCGGCACCGGCCACCATGGGGTCACCGACCTCGAGCGTGCCCCGCTGCACCAGGACGGTGGCCACTGGACCCCGTCCGACGTCGAGATGCGACTCGAGCACCACACCCTGGGCTCGACCATCGACCTCGGCCCGCAGATCCTCGACCTCGGCCACCAGGACCAGACTCTCGAGCAGATCGTCGATACCCAGGTTCTGGAGAGCCGAGATCTCGACGGTGATGGTGTCGCCACCCCAGCTCTCGGGGACCAGCTCGCGCTCGGCCAACTGCTGGAGAACCCGCTGCGGGTCGGCGTTGTCGCGGTCGATCTTGTTGACGGCCACGATGATGGGGACCTCGGCGGCCCGGGCGTGGTCGATGGCCTCGATGGTCTGAGGCATGATGCCGTCGTCGGCCGCCACCACGAGGATCACGATGTCGGTGCTCTGGGCGCCGCGGGCCCGCATGGCGGTGAAGGCGGCGTGGCCGGGCGTGTCGAGGAAGGTCAGGTGGTGGCCATCCTTTTCGACCTGATAGGCACCGATGTGTTGGGTGATGCCACCCGCTTCGCCCTCGACCACATTGGCCTCACGGATGCGGTCCAACAGCAACGTCTTGCCGTGGTCGACGTGACCCATGACGGTGATCACCGGCGCCCGCACGGGAGCCGACCCGTCGACCTCGTCGGGCAGGTCGAGCAGCTTCTGGAGGGCCTCCTCCTGCTCTTCACCTGGATCGACCATGCGCACGTCGGCCCCGACGTCGGCGGCGAAAAGCTCGATCATGTCGTCGCTCAACGACTGGGTGGCGGTGACCATCTCGCCTTGGAGCATGAGGAAACGGACGACGTCGGACGCCGTGCGGTTGAGCTTGGGGCCGAGATCGAGCGCCGTGGACGACCGTTCGACGACCACCACACCCTCGGGAACCGGCTCGTCCTCGGGGGTGAACGACGGCGCGTCCATGGGCCGCAGCTCTTCGATGTTGCGACGACGACGACTCTTGCGGCGTGGCGGTCGGCGACCACCACCGGGACCGCCGGGGCGACCACCACTGGGACCGCCGGGGCGACCACCGCCGCCGCCTCCACTGGGACGACCGCCTGCGCCGGGAACCGACTCGCGCGGGCCGCCCGGAGCCGGACGGCCGCGATAACCACCACTGCGGGGCGCGCCACCCGGTGACGGGGCTTCACTGGTCCGTCCCCCGCGACCGGGGGGAGGAGGAATGGGTCGACCCGACGTGGAGCGGGGTGGACCGGGGGGAGGAGGAATGGGCTTGCCCGACGCCGACATGGGCGGGGTCGTGCCCGGAGGCGGCACCGTGGACGCCGCCGGAGGGGCCGACGGCTTCGATCCGATGTCGGGCGGGCCCACATCGACCGGGCTCTTGGGCGCCGGCGCGGGCTCGACCGATGCAACCGGTGCCACCGGTGCCTCGTCGACCACCCGCTTGGGCGGTCCGGCACTGCCGCTGGAGGAGATCACCCGTTTGGGCGCCGCCGGCGGCGGCGGAGGCGCGGGTTCGACCGGGGCCGGCGCCTCAGCGGGCGGTTCCTCGGCCACCACGGGCTCGGGTGCGGGCGCTTCGACCGCCGGCTCGGGTGGGGCCTCGGGCTTCGGCTCGGGCTCGGCTACGGCCTTCTTGGCGGCCGCCTTCTTCTTGGGCTTGTCTTCCTCGGGCTGGACCTCGCGGACGAGACCCTCGCGCTCGGCCTTGCGGCGGACGCGGTCGGCCTGTGCGTCGACGATGCTCGAGGAATGGCTCTTGGCCCCGATGCCCAGGGCATCACAGAGGTCGAGGGTCTCCTTGTTGGTGAGACCCAGCTCTCGAGCGAGTTCGTATACGCGGACTTTGGCAGGCACGAAGGGGGTGGTCTTTCGGCAGAATCGTCAGACGCGGCACGCCTCGGGAGGGGCGATCCGCAGCGTTGTATCTTTCCACGATCAGGCCAGAGGGCACCACGTGGGTGGATCGTCGGGACCCGACCAGTGTTCGAGCACGCCATCGAGCGCAGCTGGCTCGACCGTCGCCCGGAACGCCCGAAGGAACGCCCGACTGTTGATGGCTTCGAGGAGACAAGCTCGGTGGGGACCGAGCCAAGCTCCCCGACCGGGAAGTCTACGGCCAACCAGTACAGATCCCTCGGCGTTGCGAGTCAGCCGCACCAGATCACCTGCCGGCCGGGCCTGCCGGCACGCGATGCAGGTGCGCTCAGGTGGGATCTGCACCGCCGTCATCGGCGGCGACCGCGGTGTCTTTGTCGCCGGGTTCGGACTCCGCACCCTCCGCCACACCCGCACCATCCTCGACCGAGGTGTCGTCAGTGCCGTCGCCGGGTTCGGACCCCGGACCCTCCACGACACCCGCACCTTCCTCGACCGAGGTGTCGTCGCTGTCGTCGCCGTCGTCGGCGGCGGCGGTCCACTCGTCGGCGGACACCGCGGGACCGCCTTCGGCCGGCTGCCACACCTGCTCACCGCTCTCGGGATCGGTCACCCATTCGCCCTCGGCCCAGTCGACCTGGCCGTAGGCCTCTTCCTCGGCCAGCTGGGTCTCGCTCTTGATATCGACACGCCAACCGGTCAGCCGCGCGGCCAGGCGGGCGTTCTGTCCCTCGCGACCGATGGCCAGCGACAGCTGATGATCGGGCACGATCACCTCGGCGGTGCCCGTCTCCTCGATGATGCGTACCTCTTTGACCTTCGCCGGAGACAGGGCCTTCATGATGAAGTCCCGCAGGTCGTCGCTGAAGGGAACGATGTCGATCTTCTCGCCCTGGAGCTCGTTGACCACCATGCGCACGCGGGCCCCTCGGGCCCCCACGCAGGCCCCGACCGGATCCACGTTTCCGTCGTGGGACTGCACGGCGATCTTGGTGCGGTGACCCGGCTCGCGGGCGCAGGCCTTGATCTCCACGATGCCGTCGGCGATCTCGGGCACCTCCAGCTCGAACAGCCGCTTGACCAGTCCCGGGTGAGTACGGCTCACGACGATCTGGGGGCCCTTCGCCGTCTTGCGCACCTCGACGATGTACGCCTTCAGGCGGGCGCTCGGCTCGGGTCGCTCGTAGGGGACCTGCTCGGCCTGGGGTAGCAGGGCTTCGACCCGACCCAGGTCGAGCAGGGTGTACCGGGCGTCGGTCTGTTGGATCATGCCGGTGACGATGTCGCCCTCGCGGCCTGCGTATTCCTCGTACTTGAGCTCACGCTCGGCTTCCCGGATCCGCTGGGTCATCACCTGGCGGGCCGTCTGGGCGGCGATGCGGCCGAAGTTGTCGGGCGTGACGTCGAGCTCCTCGCCCACCGGCTCGAGGTCCTCGTCGAGCTCCTGTGCCATCACCCGGATGTCCATGGTGTCGGGATCGATGGTGACCCAGGCGTACTCGTGGGCATCGGGCATGCGCTTGTAGGCCGATTCCAGGGCGTCGGCCAGCGCGGCGAAAAGCGCGTCGACGGTGATGCCTTTCTCACTGGCGAGCGCCTGGAGCGCTTCCATCATCTCGGCATTCATGATGTGGCCTTCCTGGGGGACTTGGACTTGGGGGTCGGGCCCCACTCGAACACGGTGCGCGCCTTGTCGATCTCGTCGTAGCGCAAGCGGCGCAGCGCGCCGGACTCGTCGTCGACCACGGCGATGCCCTGGTCGTCGGCGTCCTGAAGGGTGCCCTGCACGCGTCGATCGCCCTCGACGTGGGGGCGGGTCTTGATCCTGATCATCTTGTCGAGGGCCCAGGCGAAGTGGGCCGGGGTACGTAGCCTCCGCTCCAGACCGGGGCTGGAGATCTCGAGGGTGTAGCGACCGGGGATGGGGTCGGCCTCGTCGAGAGCCCGAGACACCGCCTTGGTGAGCGATCGGATCGCCTCCATGTCGACGCCGCCGTCGCGTTCGACGCTGATGCGGAGCACGCCCCCGTTGTGCTCGACGTCGAACAACTCGACACCGGCGTCGAGGCACAGCGGCACCACGAGCGCGTGGACTCGGTCGACGACGCTCATGACACCTCCTGTCAATCAACCAATCGGACAACGCCCTCGATCGACAGAGCTGGGTCAACGATGTTGGATCGAGGGATATTGGATCAAGAAAGGCGTGGGCTCGAGCCCACGCCGTGGCCTCAATCTAGCAGCCGATCGGCGAAATCGCGGTGGGCATCCCCCAGAACCAGCCGACCCCCGTCGATGTGGGTGGCCGGGGTCAAACCGGGCAACGACCACGTGGCGAAGAACCACGCACCGCCCATCGCCAGGGTCAACAGGACGAAGACCAGCGCCACCGTCGGGAAACGCACGGTGAGGGCCGCACCGAAGGCGCAGAATCCCATGCCCAGCCCGGCCCGGAGCCGCATCATCGAGCGGCGGTGCCACCGCTCGAACACGTCGGCCGACATGGGCAGACGAACAACGGTCGAGCGACCCCACCCCCGTTCGACCGGGAGCGGACAGAAGCCGTCGGCCGGACGACCCGACACCACGCACACCGGGGGAAGGTCCCCCCGCTGGGCCCGGGCCAGGGGTACCTCGACGCGAGCCACGGGGCTCAGCCGTCGTGGCGGTGGCGACGCATGAGCTCCACGCGCTGCTCGGCGTGATTGGCGTCATCTCCCTGCGACTCGAGCAGCAGCGCCCGGTCGCGGTCGGCCTCACGCGCCGCCTTGTCGACGTCGACCTTGGCCAGCGCCGCTTCCACACCATGCTCGGCGATGAACTCGGCCCACTCCACCAGGGCATCGACCATCTCGTCCTCGGCCACCACCGCCGCGTTGCGACCCTTGATGAACAGATGGCCGCGCTTGTTGCCGGCGGCGATGCCCAGATCGGCGTCGCCGGCCTCGCCCGGGCCGTTGACCACACAACCCATCACTGCCACCTGCAACGGCAGCTCCCGTTCGCCGAACGCCTCCATGGCCTGCTGGGCCACGGCGTACACGTCGATCTCGGCCCGGCCGCAACTGGGACAGGCGATGAGGTCCACGTTCTTGCGCTCACGGAGACCCATGCTCTCGAGCAACTGCCGACCAGCGCGCACCTCGTCGACCGGATCGCTGGTGAGGGAATAGCGGATGGTGTCACCGATGCCCTCGGCCAGCAGGGTGGCGATTCCGGCGGTGGCCTTGATCAGCCCCTGTGGCGGGGGCCCCGCCTCGGTGACGCCGAGATGCAGCGGATGATCGGTGACGTCGGCCAGTTGGCGATACGCGTCGATCATCAGGGCAACGCTGGATGCCTTGACCGAGATCTTCACGAGGTCGAAATCGACCTCCTCGAAGTAGGCCAACTCCATCTGGGCCGACTCCACCATCGCCTCGGGCGTGACCTTGTCGCCGTGCTTGGCCTTCAGGTCGGGGTGCAGCGAGCCGCCGTTGACGCCGATACGGATCGGGACACCCCGGTCCTTGCACTCCCGCGCCACCGTCTTGATGTGCTCGGGCTTGCGGATGTTGCCCGGATTGAGCCGCAGACACGCCACCCCCGCTTCGAGCGCTTCGAGCGCCCGGCGGTACTGATGATGGATGTCCGCCACGATGGGTACCGGCGATCGGGGGACGATATGGGCCAGCCCCTCGGCGGCCTCGGGGTCGTTGCACGTACAGCGAACGATGTCGGCTCCGGCCGCGGCGAGGGCGTAGATCTGCTTGAGCGTGGCGTCCACGTCGGCCGTCTTGGTGTCGGTCATCGACTGGACCGAGATGGGCGCGCCGCCGCCGACGGGCACATTGCCCACCATGACCTGACGGGTGGGCCGGCGGGTGAAGCTGGCGGTGACGTCCACCCGGTCAGGCTACGGCTAGACGATGGGGTCCACGATGTCGCGCACCAACGCAACGAGGGTCATCACCAGGAACAGGCCGAGGACGGCGTAGGCGATGGGAATCCACCCGCCCGCATCGACGTAGTGCCGACGCCCCGACAGCACCGAGCGGACCTTCTCGTAGGTGGCGATCACCACGTGGCCGCCGTCGAAGGGGAGCAACGGGATCATGTTGACGACCCCGATCGAGATGTTGATCACCACGATGAAGGCCAGCCAACCCTCGAACCCGCTCTCGGCCGAGTCGTTGCCGAAGCGCACCAGGCCGTAGGGCGAGAGCACGCGCGGCTCGCCGACGTCGATGGTGTCGAGCGAGTTGATTCGCTCCACATCCAGTGGGCTGGTGTCGGCGGTGACCAGGTCGGAGGGGGCATCGCCGAAGGCACCGCCGACGAAGTCGATGAAGTTGGGCGGCCAGAAGAACTCGGCGATTCCCTTCACCGTGAGCCAGGTGAACTCGACGAACTGGTCGACGGTCCGTCCCACCGCCTGGATGGGCGAGTAGTCGGTGCGCACCGGTTCAGGAGACACGCCGAGGAAGCCACGGGCGGCTCCTTCGTCGATGGGATCGAGCAACACCACGTTGGCCACCTGGGCGTCGGCCGAACCCACACCCGTGAAGCTGACCTCGACCGGCTGGCCCCCGCGGTCGCCGATGGCCGCGACGAACTCGTCATAGGTGAATACCGGCTGGTCGCCCACCGCCAGCAGCACGTCGCCCGGCAGCAGCCCGTCGATGGTGGCTGCTCCCTCCTCGGTGAGGCGTTCACCGATGACGGTCACGGTGTCGAACGTCTCGCCGTCGCGCTCGACCGTGAGCGTGACCGACTCTCCGGCGAAGGGCTCGAGGACATCGCCCAACTCCACGAAGTCGCTGGTGTCCAGACCGTTGACGGCCACCAGCCGGTCGCCGGGCGCCAGCTCGGCTCGGGCCGCGGCCGAATTCTCGGTGATCTCGCCGATGGCCCAATCGTCGCTCTGGGAGACCAGGTCGCCGTACAGGGCGAGGAAGGCGAACAGGGCCACGAAGGCCAGGATGAAGTGCATGGTGGAGCCGGCCACCGCGACCGACAGGCGGCGCCAATAGGGTTGCTCGCGGTACGTACGAGGCTCGTCGGCGGGATCGACCTCTTCGAGGTTGGTCATCCCGATGATCTTCACGTAGGCGCCGAGGGGCACCGTCTTGATCCCGTACACGGTCTCACCGCGGCGGAACGACCAGATCCGGGGCCCGAAGAACAAGAAGAACTCGGTCGTCTTCATCCCCGCCGCCCGGGCGGTGAGATAGTGCCCGAGCTCGTGCAGGAAGATGATGGCGACCAGCGTGGCGATCACCACCACCCACGAGAAACCGAAGGCGAATCCCAGTGCCAACACCAACGCGATGAGGGCGATCAGACCGGTCGCACCGGTGTCCCCATCGGCGGGAGGACGATCGATGCTCAAGGTGTGTCGCGAGTGGGTGGATTGGGCCGTATCGGTCACGCATCTGCCTTTCGATCCACCACAGTACGAGCCACGGCGCGACTACGTCGGTCGGCTGCCAGCACGGCATCCAGTGAATCTGCCTTCGTACCGTCGTGCGAATGCAGCGTCTCCTTGAGGACTTCGGCGATGTCGATCCAGGCGATCCGGCCCTGGAGGAAGGCGGCCACCGCCTCCTCGTTCGCCGCGTTCAACCACGCCGGACCCGTCCCACCCATGCGTCCGGCCTCGAACGCGAGGTCGAGGCACGGGAACGTGGCGGTATCGGGCAGCTCGAAGTCCAGCCGGTGCAGATCCCGCCAATCGATGGCACCGAACGGGTGGGCCAGCCGGTCGGGGTAGGCCAGCGCGTAGCCGATGCACAACCGCATGTCGGGCAGGGAGAGCTGGGCGATGGTGGCCCCGTCGGTGTACGTGACCATCGAGTGGACGATCGACTGGGGGTGCACCACGACCTCGATGTCGTCGACCGCGATCCCGAACAGCTCGTGCGCCTCGATGACCTCGAGCCCCTTGTTCATCAGGGTGGAGGAGTCGACCGTGATCTTGGGGCCCATGCTCCAGGTGGGGTGGGCCAACGCATCATCCACGGTGACCTCGGCCAGCTCGGCCGAGGTTCGTCCGCGGAAGGGACCGCCACTGGCCGTCAACACCAGGCGGTGGACCCGCTCGTCGACATCGTTGGCCCGCAGGCACTGGTGCAGCGCGCAGTGCTCGCTGTCGACCGGGATGAGCTCGGCCCCGGGAGTGGACCGCACCTGCTGGACAACCGGGCCGGCGCTGATGAGGGACTCCTTGTTGGCCAGGCCCAGACGATGTCCGGCCTCGAGGGTGGCCAACGTGACCGGCAGTCCGGCGAAGCCGACCACCCCGTTGATGACGCACTGGGCGTCGGTCGACGCGGCGGCCAGCCCGTCGGTTCCCGTCAGCAGCTCGGTGCCGGGGGGAAGCTGACGGGCCAGTTCGCGAGCGCGGCTCTCGTCGACCAGCACCACCACATCGGGGCGGAATTCGGCGGCCTGCTCGGCCACGAGGTCCACCGAGCTCGACGCGGCGAGCGCCACCACGTCGTAGGCGTCGGGCTCGGCCCGCACGATGTCGAGGGTCTGGGTGCCGATGGAGCCGGTCGACCCCATGACGGCGAGGGTGGTCATCGGGTCGAGGCTACTGGGCCGGCCCCACTTCCCAGAAGGAGACCGCCCCGTGGCCCCGCACGTCGAGCGAGCCGCGGGGCACCGATGTGAAACGCCCCACCTCGAGTCGGTCCACCACCGACTCGGTCACCAACACCGATCCCATGGCGGCCAGGGAGGTGGCCCGCGCGGCCACGTTGACCACGGGGCCGAAGAAGTCGCCCTCACGGGTCAGCACCGGTCCGGCGTCGACCCCGATCCGCATCGGCGCCAGATCGGCGGCCGGCCCGAGCAGGTCCAGGGCCGCGGCCACCGCACCCGTCGCGTCACGGTGCACGAACATGACCTCGTCGCCGATGAACTTGGCCACCCGACCTCCGTGACCGACGACGATGTCGATGGCGGTGGCTTCGAATCGGTCGATGGCGGCGCTGAGCTCGCTCAACGACAACTGCCCGGTCGACCCCGTGGAGTCGACCAGGTCGGCGAACGCCACCACCAGGTCCTGGGTTTCGGCCCCGGTGGTCTCCACCGACTCCACCGGGCGTCGCACCCGCTGGAGATGGCGGCGGAACAGCGTGTCCATGGCGTCCATGAAGCCGGACAGGTTGTCGGCCACCAGCGCATTGATCTCCACCGCCTCGAACGGGATCGATCCGCCGACGAAGGGCACCGCCTGGGTGGTCACGAACGACGAGGTCCCGGCATCGGCCAGCCGAGCCATCGACGCGCCGGCCACGCGGGCCATGCTCAGGCCGACCTCGGGACCGAACAGCTCGCTGAGCTCATCGAGCCGGGCGACGAGGCGGACATCGGACTCCCCGAGGGCCACTTCGTCCTCGGCCGGTGCGTCCAGTCCGAAGGCCCGCCAGAGCTGCACCACACGCGCCGTGTCCAAGCCGCGGCGCGCCGCCACCTGGGCCAGGGTGAGCGTTGGCCGCTCGGGCCGATAGAGCACATCCATCGCCGTCTCGAACAGATCCAGGTCGGACCCGCTGAGCTCGTCGGGATGAGCCCCTCGCTCGAGGAGGAGTTGGATGATCCGATCCCGCTCCTCGATCACGGACTCAGAAGGCGATGTCGCGCAGGAGGGCCACGTAGTAGGTGGCCGGCAACACGAAGAGCATGGCGTCGAACCGGTCGAGCAGACCTCCGTGGCCGGGCAGGAACTGGCCCATGTCCTTCAGACCGAGATCACGTTTGACCAGCGACTCGGTGAGGTCGCCGATGGGGGCCATGACGGCGGCCGCGACACCCAGAGCCAACCCGTTGACCAACGAATCGCTCCACGGGCCCACCGCCACGCCCAACACGATGCCCACGGCGATGGCCAGACCGCAGCCGCCGATGAGCCCTTCCATGGTCTTGTTGGGGCTGGCGGCCGAGAGGGGCTGTTTGCCCGCCACGCGCCCCACCGCCCAGGCACCCACGTCGTAGGCCACGGTCACGGCGATGGCGCCGAACAGCAGACCCCGACCATCGGGCTGGCGCAGCATCACCGCCGCGAACGAACCGAGAACGCCGATCCAGATCACCCCGAGGAAGGTGATGCCCAGGTTGCCGACGGGATTCTCGCTGGAGATGGTCAGGATGTACCAGAGTCCGCCGAACACCACCACCAGGAACAGCACCAACGGAACGGCAACGACGCCCTTCCAGTAGACGGCCAACGACAGCCCCGCGATGGCAGCCACACCGAGCAGTACCGGTGGTTGATAACCGGCGGGTCGAATGGCGTTGAAGAACTCGGCCGCCGCCAGTCCCAGCAACAGCGTCACGAACAACACCACCGCCCACGCCCCGACGGCGAAGGCCAGCGCAGCCACCGCGATCAACGCGGCAGCCGAACCCAGGGCCATGGGCAGATTGCGGTCGCTACCCCCCGAGCGCGGCGGCTCGTCGCCGCCCTGGCGGGCGGCCCGGGGGTGAGTCGGCGCACCGGCCGAGATCGACACCTCGGGAGGCGACGCGCTCGAGGCCGCGGCCTGCTCGGGCGGCAACAGGGGCGGATCGAAATCGGGCACCCGCTCGTCGAAATCACGGAAGGTGTCACCCCCGTCATCGAAGCCGAAGAACCGCTCACCCTCGTCCGAATCGGTGGCCCCCACCGGCTCGACGGGCGGAACGGCACGAACCGACGCGGTGGACGCGTCGTCGGATTCGGCCCAGCGCGGACCTTCACGATTGAGCGTGGACCAGGCCTCGAGATCGCCATCGTCGGGCGACGCCGGCTGGTTCCACGGTGGCAGGTCATCGGTCGGCGCCTCGGCCGGCGCATCGAACACGGACCGGCCAGGAGCTACCTCGTCGTCGGGGGATTCTCCGCCGATGATGCGGATGCCCTCGAATTCCTTCTCGTCGTCGGATCGATCGTCAGTCACTGGGTCTCCCTCACGCTGCGAGACTAGCTGGCGCGCTAGACCTCGAGCAGTTCGGTCTCTTTGGCATCGCGGGCGGCTTCGATGGCCGCCTCGTGGGTGTGGGTGAGCTTGTCGAGGACCTCTTCGGCCGCTCGAACGTCGTCCTGGGACACACCGCCGTCGGCCTCGACGTCGTCCAGGTCCTTCCGGGCGGCGCGGCGGACCCCGCGCACCCGGTTCTTGGCTTCCTCGGCCATGTTGTTGACCACCCGAACCAGGTCGCGGCGGCGCTCTTCGGTGAGCGGCGGGAACACCAGTCGGATGACCTTGCCGTCGTTGCTGGGCGACAGCCCCAGATCGCTGTGCTGTATGGCTCGCTCGATGGCGGTCACGTTCTGCGGATCGTGCGCGGTGATCAGCAATTGGCGCGCTTCGGGAACCGAGAAGGACGCCAGCTCCTGCATGGTCATCTCCACGCCGTAGGCCTCGACCTTCATCTTCTCGACCAGGGAGGAGTTGGCTCGACCGGTGCGGACCCCGGAGAACTCCTTGCGGGCGTGCGCGACGGCGCCGACCATCTTCTCTCCGGCGTCGTCGACGATCATCTGGATCATCTCCTCGCTCACGACATCCCCTCTCCTAGTGCACCAGGGTACCGACGGAGTCGCCCGCCAGAAGGGACAAGACGTTGCCCGGCCCCATCAGATCGAACATCACGATGGGCAGGTCGTTGTCCATGCAGAGCGCGGTCGCGGTGGAATCCATGGCGTTGAGACCTTTTCCGAGGACGTCCTGATAGGAGACCTCGTCCAGCTTGGTCGCGTCGGGGTCCAGATTGGGGTCGGCGGTGTAGATGCCGTCGGTCCCCGAGTGCGTGCCCTTCAGGACGGCGCCGGCTTCGATCTCCACGGCCCGCAACGCCGCCGTGGTGTCGGTGGTGAAGAACGGGTTTCCGGTACCCCCGGCGAAGATGACCACCCGGCCCTTCTCGAGGTGGCGGATCGCCTTGCGGCGGATGTAGGGCTCGGCCACCTGGGCCATGTGGATGGCGGTCTGGACACGCGTGGGCTGACCCCGGCGCTCCAGCACGTCCTGGAGGGCCAGGGCGTTCATCACCGTGGCCAGCATGCCCATGTAGTCGGCCTGCGCCCGATCCATGCCCGCGCCGGCGCCCGTCATGCCTCGCCAGATGTTGCCTCCGCCGACCACCACCGCGACATCCACCGCGAACGTCTGGCGCACGGCCACCAGATCCTCGGCCAACTTGGCCACGACCGAGCCATCGATACCGAACCCCGCCTCACCGGCGAAGGCCTCACCCGACATCTTCAACACGATGCGGTCCCAGCGGGCCGCTCGTGTGCCCGCCACGATCGGCGGCGTGTCGGACACGGTCAGCTTCCTACGTAGGCCTGCTCGAAGCGAACGATCGACCCGCCGCCGAGCGAATCGGCCACCTTGGTCTTCTCGCCGTGCAGACCCTGCTCGAGCAACACCTGGTCGCCGAACCAGGCGCCCAATCGACCTTCGACGATCTTCTCCCAGGCCTGCTCGGGTTTGCCCTCGGCCTTGGTGATCTCGAGCAGCGCCGCCCGTTCGCGTTCGACGGCGTCGGCATCGATCTCGTCACGCGACAGCGCGCCGGGCTTGGCGAAGGCGATGTGCAACGCCACCTGGTGGAGCTGGCCCTCGTCGACGCCTTGACCCTCGACCACCACGGCGTTGACGCCGCGGCCGTCCTGGACATGGAGATACGTGTCGATGACGGACCCGTTGCCCGCTTCGACCAGGGTGGCCTTGCCGATCTCGATGTTCTCCTTGAGGTTGAGCTGGAGGTCCTCGAGCCGACCCGCGTGCGCGTCGACCGCGCCCGCTCCTTCGGCCAGGACGGCGTCGGCCAGACCCTGGACATAGGCGATGAAGGCGTCGGACTTGGCCGAGAAGTCGGTCTCGCATTTCACGTGGACGATGGCGGCCCGTCCCCCATCGACGGCCAGGGCCACGGCCCCTTCGGTGTTCTCACGATCGCCGCGCCCGGCCGCCTTGGCCAGACCCTTCTCACGCAGCAGCTGCGTGGCCGCCTCCATGTCGCCGTCGGCATCGGTGAGGGCCTTCTTGGCATCCATCATCCCGGCGCCCGTGTCGTCACGCAGCGCCTTGACGTCCTTGGCCGAGAAGTCAGGCAAGGTCTTCGCCGCCTTCGGCGGACGCGAGATCCTCGCCGCCTTCGGCGGACCCCGGCGCCGTTGCGGCGGGTGCGGCAGCGGTCGTTTCGCCGGCTTCGGCGGACGCGACATCTCCGCCGCCTTCGGCGGACCCCGGCGCCGTTGCGGCGGGTGCGGCAGCGGGCGTTTCGCCGGCTTCGGCGGACGCGAGGTCTTCGCCGCCTTCGGCGGACCCCGGCGCCGTTGCGGCGGGGTCGGCAGCGGTCGTTTCGCCGGTTTCGGGAGCCTCGGCGGTGGGGGCGGCGAGCCGGGCTTCGCGTTCGGCGGCTTCGGCCACGGCGGCGGCCTTGGCCTCCTCCTGGAGCATCCGGTGCGCTTCTTCTTCCTCGGGGGTTCGGCGGGGGCCGCCCTCGTCGCCGGTGCCCTTCTTGGACGCGATGAAGCGACCCTCGAGCACGGCGTCACAGATGACACGGGTCATCAGGTGGCCCGAACGGATGGCGTCGTCATTGCCGGGGATGACGTGCTGCACCAGGTCGGGATCGCAGTTCGTGTCGACCACGGCGATGATCGGGATACCGAGCTTGTTGGCCTCGGTCACCGCGATGTGTTCCTTCTTGGTGTCGAGGATGAACACCGCGTCGGGGGCCTTCTGCATGTCGCGGATGCCGTAGAGGTTGCGCTCCAGCTTGGTCAGCGCCCGGCTGATGAGCAGCGCCTCCTTCTTGGGCATCGCCTCGAACTCACCCGAGTCGCGCATGCGTTGGTATTCCTTCATCTTGCTCACACGCTTCGAGATCGTCTCGTAGTTGGTGAGCATGCCGCCGAGCCAGCGCTCGTTGATGTAGGGCATGTTGCACTTCTCGGCATAGCCCTGGACCGCATCCTGAGCCTGCTTCTTCGTGCCGACGAACAGCACGGTGCCGCCATCGGCGACCAGGTCGCGCACGAACGTGTACGACGACTCGATCCGGTGCAGGGACTGGCGCAGATCGATGATGTGGATCCCGGCCCGCTCCCCGTGGATGAAACGCTTCATCTTGGGATTCCAGCGGCGGGTCTGATGGCCGAAGTGGACTCCGGCCTCCAGCAGTTGATTCATGCTCACGACAGCCATGAGCGCTCCTTCCCTACGGTTCGACGTCACCGGATCTGGCACCAAGAGGTGACCGAGGGACGACCCGGCTGAGTGATGGTTGACACGACCTCGGTCGAGGCCGCGCCGAAGTCTAACGAGTGCTACGCCGCTTTGAACCCGAAGGCCAACACCCGTCGGTCGGTCGTGTTGTTGTAGCTGGCATGGACGATCCGGCGATCCCACACCAGCAGATCGCCGGGCTCGGTCTCGAGCGTCCAGCAGGGCACGTCGGCCCCGGGGACACCGATGGTGTCGGCGATGGTGGCCTCGTTCATCACCGCTTTGCGAACCTGTTGAGTGAATTGATCGTCGAGGCGGTGGGTTCCCGGGAGCACCCGGAGGGCGCCCCCGTTGCGGTCGAGGGGATCGAGGTACAGCGCCATTTTGATGTTGCGGCGGCTCATGTCGATGGCCGTGGCGTCGACATGCCAGGTGGTCTCGCTGCGGAAGCGGGAACCGTCACCCGGGAGGAAGGTGTGCCCGTCGGGCAACAAGGCGTCGGCAACGTCGAGGATCCGGCGGTCGGACTTCAGCGCGAGCAGCACCGGATGGCGCTCGATCATGCCCGGGATGACGTCTCGTTGACCGGTGACGTACGTGCCGCCCTCGGTATCCATCCTGACCTGATCGGGATCGGCGAACACGTGGTCGAAAGCCCGCGTGATGGCGTCGATCTCGTCGGCGAACCGACCGGGAAGGGCCAGGTAACCGAACGTGTCGAAATAGTTCACTTGCTGATCGGTGAGCATCGTTGGATTTCGGAGAGTACCAGCGCTTCAGCGCACCAGCCGCACCACCCGTACCAGCCGGTGGGTGAACAGCAGTTCGGGGTCGATGTACCCGCCACGCCACCGGGCCCCGAAGTGGAACCGCTCCACACCGGCCCGACCGATCATCTGGCCCTCGACGACGCGGTCACCCCGGACGACGGCGCGGGCACCGAGGAAGCTGTAGGTGGTCACCAGGTCGCAGCCGTGGTCGATGGTGATGAACTGCTGGGCGCCGATGGGTCCCGAGAACACCACCAGGCCGCGTTGGCTGGCGGCCACCGGATCACCCGGATCGGTCCCGTACTCCAGGCCCCGATTGCCGGGAAGCCAGGGCTCGGGCGGCGGGCGGAAGGGATCGGTGATGGGCGCGCTGACCGGCGGCCGATGCGCACCGCCGCACAGCGGCGTCCGATCGGTGGTGGGCGCCGACAACGCCAGCGCGGCGAAGAGGACGGTGAGGACTCGCATGGGCTTCTCCCGGTGGAAGAGGGCGGGGAAGCCGTGGGAGTGGTGTCAGCTGGCCGGTTCGCGATGCGCGGCCATGATACGGCTGCGCAGCTGGAGCACCGCCTTGGTGTGGATCTGACACACCCGTGACTCCGTGACCCCGAGCACGCTGCCGATCTCGGCCAGGGTGAGGCCTTCGTAGTAGTAGAGCGTGAGGACCAGCTTCTCGCGGTCGGGCATGCGGTTGATGGCATCGGCGAGGAGCTGGCGCATCTCCTCCACCTCGTACTGGCCGACGGGGCCGTCGGTGGGATCGGCAATGGTGTCGCCCAACGTGAGGGCCTCGCCGCGGTCGGACCCACCGAGCGACAGCACCTCGTCGAGGGCCACCAGACCAACGAAGCTGATCTTGGACAGGAGATCGTTGAACTGGGTCTCGGTGAGATCCAGTTC
>JAOUEE010000343.1 GCA_029858875.1 Acidimicrobiia bacterium | reverse complement strand
ACACTGCCCACGAGCTGGCCCCCCACGGTGTGTCGGTGGTCTCGCTGTGGCCGGGCTTCGTGCGGACCGAACGCATCGACGTCGCCCTCGAGCACGGCGCCCTGCCCGCCTCGCTCGACGTCACTCGGGCCGAGTCCCCGCGCTTCACCGGACGGGCCGTGGCTCGACTGGCCGCGGACCCCGACCGGCAGCGCTACTCCGGACAGGCGGTGGCGTCGCGCGACCTGGCCGACGAATACGGGTTCACCGACGTCGACGGCTTGCTGCCCGACGGTCCCCTGCACGACCGCTGAACCGCCGGCCCGTGTGGGCGACTGCTCAGCCGAACTCGGCCGCCTCGTACTCGAGCAGTCGCTCGAAGTGGTCGCGCAGTTCGGCCCGGCGACTGCGATCGTGGGCCAGGTTCACCAGTTCGTGGGGATCGTCGTCGAGGTCGTACCACTCGTGGTCGTGATCATCGAAGTCGGCATCGGTGTCGAAGCGTTTCCCGGTGTCGGCCGGCGTGCCGGTGCGATCGATCCCACCGCCGATGCCGTAGTACCGGGCGTACTTGGTGTGGCCATCGCACGACAGCCTTCAGGCGTCCCGCGGCCACGTTCGGTGCCAGGGGCCACACGGTCAGTGGGATTCACGCGTCCGGCGGCACGCACCTCGTTCGCCGTCCCGTTTCCTGGCTGGCCGATTTCGATCAACCGGGCCACATCCACCTACCCGATGCTGGAGTGGAACCGGGGATCGCGCTCGGAACCGGTCCCGACTGCCGGGTCAGCTCGTGACAAGCGCCCGCTGACCCCCTAGCGTCGGGGCAGATCCAGAGGGGGCTGTCGATGCACGGGAACGCAGGGAAAGCACGGTCAACACACCTCAGCCGTCGCCGGTTCATGGCGGCTGCGGTGGGTGCCGCAGTGGCCGGTCCGGCACTGCTCGACGCGCCAGCGGTGGGCCAGACCACGGCCCGACACGCTCCCCCGCCACTGCCGGAAGACCCCTTCACCCTGGGGGTGGCGTCCGGTGATCCGCTTCACAACGGGGTCATGCTCTGGACGCGGCTGGCGCCGGAACCAACGGTTGATGGCGGCGGGATGCCCCCGCATCCGTATCGAGTTCGGTGGGAGGTCGCCACCGACGAGACCATGAGCCGTGTGGTGCGACGCGGGGCCAGCCCGGCCGATGCGGCCCACGCCCACTCCGTCCACGTCGACGTTCGCGGCCTCCGGCCCGACCGCCCGTACTGGTATCGCTTCCGAGTCGGGGACCACCTCTCACCCATCGCTCGCACCCGAACCGCACCGGCTCCGTACCAGCGACGGCTCACCCTCGACTTCGGATTGGTCGGCTGTCAGCGCTACACCAGCGGGTACTACACCGCCTATGACGATCTGGCCGCCGCCGATGTCGACCTCGTGGTCCACAGCGGCGACTACATCTACGAGACCGGCGGCAACAGCGTCCGCAGCGATCCGCTGCCCGAGTCGATCACCCTCGACCAGTACCGCAATCGTCACGCGCTGTATCGCACCGATGCGGCGCTGCAGGCGGCCCATGCCACTGCGCCATGGGTGTTCACCTGGGATGACCACGAAGTCGAGAACAACTACACCGGCCTGGTTCCCGAGGTCGGGAGCAGCACGCCGGATCCGGCCGCTTTCGTAGCCCGCCGCGCGGCGGGCTACCGGGCCTACTGGGAGCACATGCCGATGCGGGGGCCGGCTCCCACTGGTCCTGACCTCCGCATCCACCGTCGGATCCGCTGGGGCCGCCTCGCCGACTTCCTGGTCCTCGACACCCGTCAGTTCCGCACCGATCAGACCTGCGGTACCAACGACGTGGGCGGACGATGTGACGCCGCCTTCGATCCCGCCACCCAGGTGCTCGGCACCGAGCAGGAGCGTTGGTTGTCCCGTGGACTCCGCACCAGCACGGCCGACTGGGCCGTTCTGGCGCAGCAGGTGGTGTTCTCGCAGTTCGCCTTCGTTCCCGGCAACCCCGGTATCTACAACCTCGACCAGTGGGACGGCTACCCCGCGGCCCGCCAACGGGTGCTCGACATGCTGGCGGCCGACCGGCCTCACGACACCGTGGTGCTGACCGGTGACATCCACGCCAGCTTCGTGTCGGATCTCAAGGCCGACTACGACGATCCCGCCTCGGCCACGCTCGGCGCCGAGTTCGTCGGCACGTCGATCTCGTCGGACGGCTCGGCGCTGAACGCGGTCGTGCCGCTCATCCTCGCCAACAACCCCCACGTGCGCTACGCCAACGCCCAGAAGCGAGGCTGGGTGAAGCACACGGTACGGCCACACGAGTGGCGGGCCGACTACCGGCTGGTCGACGACGTGTCGGTCATGGGCGCACCGGTCAGCACGGCGACCTCGTGGGTATTGCCCAGGGGCGGTCAACTCGAGAGCGCCTGACCGCTGGGGCGCCACTCGCTGCGAAGGATCCGTATGATCGGCGCATGACTCCTCCCAACATCGCCCCCGCCACGGGCAAGCTCGGCGTGCTCACCCCCGGCGTCGGCGCGGTGGCCTCCACGTTCATCGCCGGCGTCATCGCCGCCCGCCAGGGTCTGGCCCAGCCCGTCGGCTCCATCAGCCAGTTGGCCCACATCCGCCTGGGCGGACGCGACGAGGGCCGCAACCCCATGATCAAGGACTTCGTGCCCCTGGCCGGCCTCGACGACCTGGTCTTCGGTGGCTGGGACCCCATCTCGCCCAACGCCATGGAGGCGGCCAAGACCGCCGGCGTCCTCCAGGACCGCGACATCAGCGCCATCTCGGGCGAGCTCGAGGGCGTGGTGCCCATGGAGGCGGTGTTCGACGAGCGTTGGGTCACCCGGCTGCACGGCACCCGCGTGAAGAAGCTCACGAGCAAGGCCGACCAGGCCGCCGCCCTCATCGACGACATCGACCGGTTCAAGACCGAGAACGAATGCGACCGGCTGTCGATGGTGTGGTGCGGGTCGACCGAGGCCTACCAGGAGCCGAGCGCCGCGCACCAGACCGTGACCAGCTTCGAGGAAGGCCTGCGCAACGACGACGACAACATCTCACCGAGCCAGATCTACGCCTACGCCGCGATCATGTCCGGCGTCCCCTTCGCCAACGGCGCACCCAACCTCACCGTCGATCTTCCCTGCATGCTCGAATTGGCGCGTGAGCGATCGGTTCCGGTGGCGGGCAAGGACTTCAAAACGGGCCAGACGCTCATGAAGACGCTGCTGTCACCCGGCCTCAAGGCCCGCATGCTGGGCGTACGCGGTTGGTTCTCCACCAACATCCTGGGCAACCGCGACGGTGAGGTCCTCGACGCTCCCGAGAACTTCAAGACGAAGGAGGTCTCCAAGCTCGGTGTCCTCGACACCATCCTCCAGCCCGACGTCTACCCCGATCTGTACGGCAACCTCGACCACGTGGTGCGCATCAACTACTACCCGCCGCGCGGCGACGAGAAGGAGGGGTGGGACAACATCGACATCTTCGGTTGGATGGGCTACCCCATGCAGATCAAGATCGACTTCCTCTGTCGCGACTCCATCCTGGCCGCGCCCATCGTGTTGGACCTGGCCCTGTTCATGGATCTGGCCGCTCGCACCGGTGTGTCCGGCGTGCAGGACTGGCTGAGCTTCTACTTCAAGGCGCCGCTCTCGGCCACCGACCAGGGCCCCGAGCACGATCTGTTCATCCAACAGACGAAGATGAAGAACACCCTGCGCGAGTGGATGGGCGAGCAGCCCGTCACCCACTCCGAAGCCGGTTGAGCGAGGCCCAGCACCTCGCTCCCCTCTACCACTGGCAGCTCGATGCACTGACCAGTTGGCTGCGGTGCGGACGCCGCGGGGTGATCGAGGCTGTCACCGGCTCGGGGAAGACCGACGTGGCCCTCGCCGCGATCGCCGACGCTCGCCGTCGAGGACGGTTCGTGTTGGTCGTGGTGCCGTCGAGGGTGTTGATGGAGCAGTGGCACCTGCGCTTGTCCAACGCGTTCCCCGATGCCCGCCTCGGACGCCTG
>JAOUEE010000342.1 GCA_029858875.1 Acidimicrobiia bacterium | reverse complement strand
GTTCGAAGCGAACATGCCTGTGATCATGGCGCTGCTGGGAATCTGGTACCGCAATTTCTGTGGGCTGTCGTCGCTGGCCGTGCTGCCCTACAGCGACCGACTGGCCCGCTTCCCCGCGTACCTCCAGCAGCTCGACATGGAGAGCAACGGCAAGCGGGTGCGGCTCGACGGCAGCCCGGTCACCACCGACACCGGCCCACTGGTGTGGGGCGAACCCGGCACCAACGGTCAACACGCCTTCTACCAGCTGCTCCATCAGGGCACCACGGTGGTGCCGTGCGACTTCATCGGGGTGATCACCGCCGTGGCCGATCCCGGCGGG
Source organism: Acidimicrobiia bacterium (assembly GCA_029858875.1). Lineage (GTDB taxonomy): Bacteria > Actinomycetota > Acidimicrobiia > Acidimicrobiales > SHLQ01 > JAOUEE01. The sequence goes on along the minus strand of JAOUEE010000342.1, from coordinate 3,701 downwards.
CGCCATCACGACCAGCTCATGGCCAATCTCTTCGCCCAGGCCGAAGCCTTGGCCTTCGGCAAGACCGCCGAACAGGTCGGAGCCGAGGGCGTGGCCGAGGAGCTGATCCCGCATCGGACCTTCCCGGGCAACCGTCCATCGTCCACCCTGCTACTCGATGAGCTGTCGCCCCACGCACTGGGACAGCTCATCGCGCTCTACGAGCACAAGGTGTTCGTGCAGGGGGTGATCTGGGGCATCGATTCCTTCGACCAGTGGGGCGTCGAGCTGGGCAAGGTCCTGGCCGCCGGCATCAGCGACGAGCTCGCCGCGGCGGCTCCGCCCGAGCTGCACCACGACAGTTCCACCAATGCCCTCATACGTCGGTACCGGGAACGACGCAGCGGCGCCTGATCTCACCGCCTGAACTCACAGGGCGTCGACGAGGGCCCCGTCTTCGTCGAGCACCAGCTCGAGCTCGGCATCGGCGGGCTCCGGATCGAGTCCGTGGCTGATCGGACCGGATTCCTCGTGGTCCGACACGACGTCCGCCGCGTGGTCCTCGGGAACATTGACCAGCCACCAGACCACCACGCCGACCACCACCAGCAACACCCCGGCCGCCGCGGCATCGAGCCAGTAGTGGTTGGCGGTGGCCATGATGGAGAACAGCATCAGCGCGGGATGGCTGAGGGCGAGGTAGCGCCAGCGGGTGCGCAACGACAACAGGATGCCCCATGCGGCGAGGGCGGCGTAGCCGAAGTGCAGTGACGGCATGGCCGCGAACTGATTGGCCGCTCCCGACTCGGGTGAGCCGTATATCGACGGCCCGTAGTCCCGCAGGGTGTCGATGAAGCCGGTTCCCGACATCATGCGAGGGGGCGCCAGCGGGAAGGCGACGTGGATGGCGAGCGCCATGAGGGTGATCCCGATCAGCACCCAGCGCAGACGGGCGTACACCGCGGGCCGACGGAGGTAGATCCAGAACACGACGCTGAACGTGACGGCGAAGTGCGAGGCCACGTAGTACTGGTTGATGAAGCGCATGAACGCCTGGCTGCGCAGGGCCACGTCCTGGACGCCGGCCTCGATGTCGAAACCCATCGACCGTTCGATGTCGAGCACGCGGCGGGCGTTGGCCAGCGCGGGCTCGCTGGCGTCGCGAGCCAGGAAGCGGACGTACTTGTAGGACACGATCAACGCGCCGATCAGGGCCATCTCGAGCAGGAGTCGATGGCCCAAGCGGCTGTGCCACCACCGGCCGACCACTGCGGTGATCGCCGTCGCTCGTGTTCGCACCGCCGACACGGTCGTCGTGTGCCCTCCTGTCCCGTTCTCTACCCTTGGGAGCACCAACCAGAGGATTCGCTGGTTGTTCCCCCCCTACCCCGGTGGAGTACATCCAACTTAGGGTTTTCGTTGCCCAGCCGCAATGGAATCTTCATGTGGACGACCCGGATGAGATCGACGAGGATGCCATGTCAGCGCGCCGAGGACGCCAGCAGATCTTCGTCCAGTGCGTCCCCGGACTGGAGCGGCTGCTCGAGAGCGAGCTGGCGGTGCTGGGCCTGCGCACCGGGCGTCGGGTGCGGGGTGGCGTCGAAGGTGAGGCCTCGACCCGCCAGTTGTACCTGGCCAATCACGCCAGTCGGCTCGCCACCCGCGTGCTGGTGCGCGTGGCCCATTTCACCGCCGAGTCGTTCGGGGCCCTCGAGCGGGGGGTGGAACGTGTGGCGTGGGATCGATACATCGACCGACAGCGGGTCGTGGTGCGGGCCGCATCGACGGCCTCGGCGCTCTTCCACACCGATGCCATCGCCGAACGGGTGCAGCGAGCCGTCACCGCCGGTTCCGACCGCCACCTCGACCCCCAGCGGGTCCACGTCCGGCTCCGCCAGGACCGGGTCACCATCAGCGTCGATTCCAGCGGCGAGGCCCTGCACCATCGAGGGTGGCGCGACGGCAAGGCCAAGGCGCCCCTCCGGTCGACCATTGCCGCCGCCATGCTCGCCGCCGTCGGGTTCGACGGTGGCGGGCCGGTGATCGATCCCTTCTGCGGTTCGGGCACCATCGCCATCGAGGCGGCTCGGGTGGCCGCCGGGCTCGGTCCCCGCGTGGATCGGGCGTATGCGTTCCAGCAGTGGCCGTGCTTCGAGCCGGGCACCTGGGCCAGCGTCGACGCGGCCGCCGTTGCCCGAGCCGCGCCGTCGGTGACGGCGACCGATCGCGACGCCGGCGCGGTGGCCACCACCGTGGCCAACGCCGCGAGAGCCGGCGTGACCCTGCGCACGGCGTGTCGGTCGCTGTCCGACCTGGAGCCGCCCGGGGAAGGGCCGGGCTGGTTGGTCACCAATGCTCCGTACGGCAAGCGGGTTCGGGCCGACGACCTGCGGAACCTCTATGCCCGCCTCGGCGATGTGGCCCGCGACCGCCTCCCGGGCTGGCAGGTCGCCATCCTCACCAACGACATGGTGGCGGCGGGCCACGCCGGGCTGGGGCTCGAGTCGGTGTTGGCCACGTCCAACGGCGGCATCGCCGTCGACCTGCTGGCCGGAACCGTGCCGGCCGCCGAGTAGGTTCTGCGCATGAGCGACGTGGTCGACATCTACGATCCAGACGGCTACGTGGACGGGCCGCCGCACCAGGTGTTCGACCGACTGCGTCTCGAGCAGCCGGTGTTCCGCCAGGAGATGCCCGATGGCACCTGGTACTGGGCCGTGCTGCGCCACGGCGATGTGGTCGAGGTGTCACGTCAGCCGCTGGTGTTCTCGGCGGCCACTGGTGGGGTGGTGCTCGAGGACCTCGATCCGGACTCGCTGGCGATGATGCGCAACATGTTGCTGGCCATGGACCCACCCCTCCACATCGAGCATCGACGGAACATCTCGCCGCGTTTTCGCGCCCGGGTCATCGCGGGACTCGAACCCCGCATCCGAGCCATGTGTGCACAGATCTTCGATGCGGTCGAGCCGGGTCGGCCCGTCGACTTCGTGCACGAGGTGGCGTCGCACCTGCCGGCCCGGATCATCGGGGAGTTGATGGGAATCCCTCGCGAGGACTGGCCTCGCTTGCACGAGATGGCCGAACGCAACAGCGGCGGTCAGGATCCCGACATCAACCCGGAGCAACGCGGCTCGTCGTCGGTGGACATGGCGATGTACGCCATCGAGCATGCCCAGCGGCGACGGGCCGAGCCGGCCCGGGACGACCTCACCACGCTGCTGCTCGAATCCGAGATCGACGGTCGAGCCATGACCGACATCGAGTTCGGCAGCTTCTTCGTGCAGTTGGTCACGGCGGCCAATGACACCACCCGCACCATGCTCTCGTCCGGATTGCTGGCGTTGCTGGAGCATCCGGAACAACTGGCCGCTGTTCGGGCCGAGCCCGGCCTGATCCCCGGTGCGGTGGAAGAGATCCTGCGATGGGCCAACCCGCTGCACTACTTCCGGCGGACCGCCACGGAGGACACCCGGTTGAGCGACACCGCCATCAGCGCCGGCGACAAGGTGGCCATGATCTACACCTCGGCCAATCGCGACGGCGAGGTGTTCGATGATCCGCACCGCTTCGACATCCGCCGCGACCCCAATCCGCACCTCTCGTTCGGTGTGGCCGAGCACTTCTGTCTGGGCGCGCACCTGGCGCGACTCGAGGGGCGGGTGTTCTTCGAGGAACTGCTCGGCCGCTTCGGCTCGATCGAGCTCGTCGGTCCACCCCGC
>JAOUEE010000048.1 GCA_029858875.1 Acidimicrobiia bacterium | reverse complement strand
GCGGTCCGCGCTGGTGGTGCGTCCGATCCGGGCTCAGCCGGGTGGGCCGTTGCGGATGACCGCCCGCACGTCGCCGGCATCACGCAACTCGTGACCGAACCAGGTGAGCCACCACGTGACCCCGAGATCGGCCGCCTCATCAGGGTCGACACCGAGGCCGAGCACGGCCACATCGAAGTCGTCGGGCGCGCCCTGCTCGTGGAGGTGGCCCATCAGGTCAGCCAGGTCCTGGGTGCCGCCGATGTCGACCGGAAAGAGGCCGTCGTAGCGCAACGCCCGCTGGATGGGTCGCCGGTTCGGCCAGCGGGCGCCCACCCAGATGGGCGGGCGAGGCCGCTGCACCGGGGTGGGTCGGAAGTGCACATCGGTGGCCGTGTAGTGCCGACCCCGATGATGGAGCGGCTGACCCGACCACAGGGCCTCGAGCACCTCGAGGTGCTCGTCGAGCATGTCGGCCCGAGTGCGGGCATCGAGCTCTTCGCCGAAACTGGACAGCTCGTGGCCGGACCGGTCGAGGCCGAGCCCCACGCCCACCGTCATGCGGCCGTCGCTCAACTGGTCGAGCGCCGTCACCTGGCGAGCCACCACGGCCGGACGTCGACGAGCCAGCGGCGTGATCATGGCGCCCAGACGGATCTGCTCGGTGGCCACCGCCTGGGCGGCCATGGCGATCCATGGATCACCGACGTCGGTGGTGGGGGCGCGGTACTGCAGGTGGTCCCACAGGAACACCCCGTCCCAGCCATGCTCCTCGGCCCGCGCGGCCAGGTCGGCACAGACGCGGGGGTGGGCCGCCTCCCCGAAGGGCGGAAAGAACACCGCAGCACGCATGACGATGACCATCCTCTCTCCACCCGCCTCCGCCCGAACGTCCCTGCTCGAACGGCGTCCCTGCCCGAAGCGCCCCCGTCCGGGCTGGTGGCGCCGTGCGGCCGATGCGACCGCACACGACCAGTTCGGGTGGGGATGGGGATGGGTGGTAGCGGAGGTGGACGGGAATCGAACCCGCCACACGGGGATCGCCCGTGTCACCCGCTTTGAAGGCGGGGGAGCCCACCAGGTACTCGTACACCTCCCGGTGCGACCCGGGGGTCGCGCCGTCGGCAGTATGCCCCGTCGCGGGCTGCTATCCGAACTCGCCTGGCCGGTCGCCGGGCCGGCTCAGAGCTGAACGCGGGTGTAGGGCGCGCTGATGGGAGCGCTCTGGCCGTCGATGCTGATCGTGTGGGTGGTGAGCACATCGATGGCCTGGTGACCCGGCTCGAGCGGGATGGAGACGGTCCGGGTGCTGCCCGAGCCCGTCATGGTGTCCCAGTTGTCCTCGGGAAACAGGTCGTACAGGTACCACGAGGATCCGTCCGGCGCCCGGTCGTACATCCAGAAGACCCGGCTGTCTTCGGGGACACCCCCGTCGGGGAAGACGACGGTCACGTTGAGCGTGGAGCCGACGATCTGGGTGGTGACCTCCGGGGCTTCCAGCCCAGCGGCCGCACCGAACAGGTGGTGGGCGAAGAACACATCGTCGGCTCGGGTATCGGCGGGCGACTGGGGATGACCGGGACGGCCGTGGCCGGCGTTGGGTCGGATGTACTGGCGCAGGTCGGGCAGGACGTCGCCGGTGGTTGGCACGTCGTAGGCCACCCAGTCATGGGAACCGGGCGCCGAGAAGACCTCGAGGCCGCGGGCCCGGAGACGCTCCCAGCTCTCGCTGATGTACACGTCGTCGCCGATGGCGTTCATCAGGGCCCGCAGATCGTGCTCGCCCCAACCCGCGGCGCGTGCCGCCTGGGCCAAGTCGGAGCGGTAGGCCTGCTCGTAGTAGGGCCAGGGCTGATCGCCGGGCGCCAGCCCGGCCGCTCTGGCCGCGTCGAAGTCGGCGTCGGACTCGTCGACCGCCGCCACCGCGACGGGTTGGTGCCCTCGGATCGGTGAGTAGGTGGTGGGCGCCACCTTGGCGTACACACCGGTGATGCGGTCATCGTGGATCGACGAGATGAGCGGTGTGGCGCCGTTCTTGGACCCACCCCAGGCCAGAACCGGGCCGGGAGCGATGGCCCCGTCGGCGAAGGCGGCGGTGATCGACCGCATGAGGATGGCGCTCCACATCCACGGTTCGGTGTAGCGCACGTCGAGATCGGCGAGGAAGCGCTGACCGAGCTGTGCCGGCGATGGGAAACCGGGATACTGCTGGATCGGCCTGATCTTGGTGCGAACCACCCCGACCCCGCCGTCGAGCGCCCGCTGCTCGGCGCTGGTGGGGATGTGGTCGCCGGCGACGGGGTCGCCCTCGCCGGTGATGACGAAGCCGGTGGCGCCACCGTCGAGGGGAGTGATCAGTCGGACCGGTACCCGAAGCTCGACCCCGTCCCACCACTGATCGACATGGATCTCGATGAGCTTCTGGCGGGTGGTGCCGGTGTCGGCATCGATGTGCCAGTCCTCGAGCACCACCGCATCGAGGCTGGACGAGTCGAGCATCGTGGGCATGTGGAACGGCTCGGTCCGGGTGGGGCCCTCGACCGCATCCAGACTCAGGTGGTGCCACAGGAACGGGCCGATCTCGGCCGTCCACCATGGGCCGGACGGGCTGATGCTGGTGGTGTGGCCGGCGCCGGGCTGCACCACGAAGTCACAGGTGCTGCCGCCGGTGTGCATGGCCGCACAGGTCTGGTGGGCGTACTCCCAGCCCTCGCCGTCTAGCTCGTGGTAGAAGTCCAGCACGGGAGCGTCGGCGGCATCGAACTCGATGGCCGCCAACCCCGGGGTGAGATGCGCACCGGTGGAGATCACCGCCGCCACGTCGGGGTCGTGCTCCGACAGGGGTCCGGCCGGTGAGGGATCCTCGACGGTGGCCACTCCCAGGGCGACGGCACCACCCGAGGATGTGCCGGCGACGGCGATGCGATCGGTGTCGATGCCGTACGTATCGGCGTTGGCCTTCAGCCAGCGCACCGCCTCCTGGCCGTCGTCGACGGCGTCGGTGGCGGCGGCCACCACGTCGACGGGGAGCGTCCGCAGACGGTACGAGGCGGTGATGCCGACGAAGCCTCGCCGGGCATAGGCCTTGGCGTCGTTGGTCCGGTTGTTCTTGTCGCCCGAGGTGAACCCGCCCCCGTGGAACAACAGCACCGCGGGACGAGCGGCCGGGCCGTCGTCGGGTGGGGTGTAGACGTCGAGCTTCAGGTCGACGATCTGGCCGCCGTGGGACACCGCGGTGGCGTACACCAGGTCGGTGTGCTCGACGAGCTGCGCGTTGGTGTAGAGGTCGGCCGCGAACCGACCCTCGGCGGGCATGGTCGGTTCTTGGCGCAGCATCACCACGCCGGAGAGCGTGTCGTTGCCGCAGTCGATCGTGGCCACCGCACCCACGGTGAGATCGGGATCGACCAGTGTGGGGTCGTCCCGCCACTGGTTCCACAGCGTCTCGGTGGCGCGGTACTCGCGCTCGTCGGGATTGGTGATCGCGGGGTCGAGCGGGGCGACGCCGGTGAGCTCGGCCACCGCCGCCGCCGTCTCGCCGCCGTAACCGATCTCTGGGCTGACGGGCACGTCGCCCACGCAGCGGGCCGCAGCCCGTTCCTGTGCCACCTCGTCGAGATAGCTGTTGACACGGGTTTCGGCGACCGCGACACCGGCGCCGGCCCGTAGGGCGTCGAGGTTGTAGCGGACCACGCCCTCACAGGAGGTGGCGACGAGGAGCGCGACGGCGATGATGGCAACCGTCCTTCGCCTCATCCGTCCTCCTGGCCGCTCATGGCGCAGCGTACCGGCCCTTCCCTGTCGTTCGACAGGCCCTTCCCGGCCGAACGACCAGGAATACACGCATCGAGTACCGAAAGGTACCGAATGTTGGCTCGTCATGGCAGTCGGGGGGTGTCACACTGCGTCCATGGACGACCTGGCCTTCTGGCGCCACCTCTCCCTCACCGAGCAGCGGGCGGTGCTGGGCGTGCTGTTGGCCCTGCTCACCGCCATGGCCGTCCGTCGGTCGCGCACCATCTGACCCGGGATCTGCCCCGGCGACCGGCCCGGTCAGCGGTTGCGGGCCCAGGCCCACCCGGCACCGGCCAGTGCGGCCATCGCGGCGGCCGTACCCCCACTGATCACGGCTGTTCGCCGGCTGGGTAGGGCCAGTCTCGACCGCATGGCCACCGGGCGCTCGAACCGACGGATCTCCCATCCCCGCGCGGTGGCGATCCGCAGCAGCTCACGGTCGGGGTTGACGGCAACCGGGTGACCGACCGCGGCCAGCAGGGGGACATCGGTGTGGGAGTCGCTGTACGCGTACGATCGCTCCATGTCGATGCCGTGCTGGGCCACCTCGGCCTCGATGGCCACTACCTTGTTGGCGCCGTACGCATAGAATTCCACCTCGCCGGTGTAGCGCAGGTGTTCGTCGATCTGGGCTCGGGTGGCGATGACGTCGTCCACACCCAGGTAGGCCCCGAGTGGGGCCACGATCTCCAAGGGTGAGGCCGATACCAGGTACACCCGGCGTCCCGCGTCGCGGTGACTGTCGATCAACTCGAGCGCCTCGTCGTACACCAGCGGGTCGATGATGTCGGCAATGGTCTCCCGTACCAGCTCGGACAGGCGGACCTGGTCCCACCCCTTGGCGATTCGCAGCGCCTGCTCCCGGTAGCGCCGCAGTCGCTCCTCGCTGGCCCCGATGCGGTTGAACACCAGGTGGGCCCAGAGCGCCCGTGCCATCAACCAGTGGGAGATGTAGCCCTCCTGGCGCAGCGGCTGGCTGTAGGCCACCAGCGTGGCCTTGGCGATCACCGTCTTGTCGAGATCGAAGAACGCAGCCTCCATCGTGGTTCGAGCGTACGACCACCGCACTGATCCGATGCGTCGGTTGTGCGTGTCGGTGGGGGTGGGTAGGTTCGCCCTCGTCGGATCAGCACCCCGACGAGCCCGGGCATCGACCCGTGACTCCCAGCCGTGCTCGGTGACTTCCCCCGTGTCACCTGACTGGTGAGGTGTTCGTGTACGTGTGCTGGGCTCTGAAGGGCGGCGTGGGGACGTCGGTCGTGGCGGCGGCGATGGCGCTGCACCTCGGTGGGTCACAGCCATCGCTGTTGGTCGACCTGGTGGGTGAGCAGGAGGCGGTGCTCGGGACGAGCCCGTGCGTGGGCCCGGGGGTGGGCGAGTGGTTGGCTGCGGCGTCCGACGTCGATGGCGAGGCGCTGCGGCGGGTCGAGGTCGAGGTGGCCGAGGGCTGTGTCATGGCGCCACGTGGGCAGGGGCCTCTCCATGGCGGACACAAGGCCGAGCTGCTGGCCGACGTGCTGGCGGCCCGGTCGCGGGTCGTCGTCGTCGATGCCGGGGTCGTCAGCGGCGACGAGGCGTGGCTCCAACCCCTGCTCGCCCGGGCCGACCATCGATGGCTCGTCACCCGAGCCTGCTACCTGGCCCTGCGGCGGATCCGGGACTGCCCCATCCGACCCACCGGGGTGGTACTGATCCGCGAACCGGGTCGCGCCCTGGGGCGTGTCGATGTCGAGGCGGTGGCGGCGGCCCCGGTCGTGGTCGACCTGGCATGGGACCCGGCGGTGGCCAGGGCGGTCGACGCGGGGCTGCTGAGCTCGCGGCTGCCCCGTTCGCTCCACCGGGCGCTGGGGCGGATGCCCCGATGAACCCGGAATCCGAGCTGGTCGAGGAGACCCACCGCCAGCTGGTGACGCTCACCGACACCGACCAGGACCCGTTGCCCATCGATCGGCTGCGCGCCCTGGTGCTCGAGCAGGCGCCGTTGCTCAGTGCCGACCGCCTTCAGGCCGTGGTCGCGGCGGTCGTGTCCCGGGTCGAGGGTCTGGGCCGTCTCGACGGCCTGCTGGCCGACCCCGAAGTCACCGACGTGCTGGTCAACGGCCCCGGACCGGTGTGGATCGAGCGGCGGGGCCGGCTGTGCCGCACGGCGATCGAGCTCACCCACAGCGAGATCGAAGTGCTGGTGGAGCGCATCCTCGCCCCCCTCGGCCGGCGAGCCGACCGCAGCACCCCCATCGCCGAGGCGCGTCTGCCCGATGGTTCGCGGGTGCACGTGGTGCTGGCGCCGGTGGCCGTCGATGGCCCCTGTGTGGCCATCCGCCGGTTCTCGGCCAGCCCCTACCAACTGGACTCGTTCGCCTCGCCGCAGGTCGTCGAGGTGTTGCGTGCCGCGGTGGTGGGCGGCGCCAACATCGTCGTCAGCGGCGGAACCGGCTCGGGGAAGACCTCACTGCTCAATGCCCTGGCCGCTGCCGTCGATGGCGACTCCCGCATCATCACGGTGGAGGACGCCGCCGAGCTGCGTATCCCCGGTCGCCATGTGGTGCGATTCGAGTGCCGCCCGGACAATGCGGAGGGTGCGGGTGGCATCGATCTGGGCCAGCTCGTCCGGAGCGCCCTGCGGCTCCGTCCGGATCGTCTGATCGTCGGTGAGGTGCGCGGGGCCGAAGCCTTCGATCTCCTCCAGGCTCTCAACACCGGCCATGACGGCTCCATGTCCACTTGCCACGCCAACGATCCGCTGGCCGCGCTGCGCCGGCTGGAGATGCTGGTGTTGATGGGCGCCCCCGCCGTTCCGCTGCCGGCGGTTCGCGAGCTGCTGTCGGCCGCGGTCGATCTGGTCGTGCAGGTGGTCCGCACCGACGGTGAGGCTCGGCGGGTGCACAGCGTCCATGAAGTGGGCAACGTCGATGCCGCCGCCAATCTGGGTACCACGGCATTGGTGGAGGGCGGGCTGGTGGTCGGCCGACCGCAGCGACCGGTGCGTCGGGAGCGGTCGTGATGGGGGCGCTGGCCGCGGGGTGGTTGCTGGCGCTCGCTGCCGCGGTGGCGCCACGGGCCGGGCGCCATCCGCTGTGGGCTGTGAGCGGAAGGGGAGTCTGGGACCAGGCGCTCGCTGGTCGGTTGGTGGCGGCAGATCTTCCTGGCGCGATCACCCATCCGGTGGCGGTGTGGGTGGGCTTGCTGGGCGCCGGTGCCGTCGGTGGCTTCGCCATCGGTCAGTGGGTGGGGGCGGTGGCGATGGTGGTGGTGGGCACGGTCGGGTCGGTCGTCGGCCTTCTGGTGCGCGGTGATCGCAGCGACCAGCAATTGCGCCGTCAGCTCCCGGGGTTCGTCGACGCCCTCGGTCGTCAGCTGCGGGCGGGGCGGTCGCTGCCACAGGCCTTCGAGGAGTTGCGTCACGGGTACGGTCATCCCCTCGACCGCGATCTGTCCCTCATGAGCCGCCGGCTCGATCGGGGCCGGGCCCTCGATGAAGAGCTGGCGCGGTGGGCTCGCTCTCGCTCGCTCGTCGAGCTGGGTCTGGTGACCACCGCGCTCGCGCTCGGCCAACGATCGGGAGGCGCTCGGGTGGCGGCCCTCGAAGCGGTGGGCCAGACCCTGCGCGACCAACAGGCCGTGGCCCGCGAGTTGACGGCGCTCACCGCACAGGCGCGGCTCTCGGCTGCGGTGGTGGCTGCCGCGCCGCTGGTCTTCGCCGGACTGCTGTGGTTGTCGGGGGTGGCGCCGGTGCCCTCCCCCGATCGACCGCCGGTGCTGGCCGCGATGGTGGTGGGGCTGGTGCTCGATGGGATCGGCCTGGTCTGGATGAGGCGAATCGGGCGACGGCGATGGTGACCGTGGCCGCAGTGATGACGGTGCTGGCCGTGGCGGCCTCGGTGGCTCCCCGGTCCGCCCGACAGGCGTCGCCCCTGCCGGGGCGGGGGCCGGTCGAGTTGTTGGGCCACCGGCTGCGGGCGGCGGCTCGCCGTCGCCCCGATGCGCAGGCCGATCGAGCCCTCGGTTCCGCCGTGCTGTGGGCGGCGGCGGCGACTGCGGTGCTGGGCCCAGCTGGCATCGTCTTCGGGATCGGGAGGATCTCGTTCCCCGTGGTCCACCGGCGTCGCCAACAGCGTCGCGGCCGTTTCGAGCTCTGGCGGCAACTCCCCGAGAGCGCCGACCTGATCGCTCTCTGCCTCAGCGCTGGTCTGCCGGTCACCGGGTCGGTGGGCATCGTCGCGCGCGCCATCGACGGCCCGGTGGGGGCCGCGCTGACCGAGATCGATCGGCGGCACCGCGGTGGGCAGCGCTACGCCGGTGCGGTGGATGCGGTCATGGCGACGGGCGACGAAGCGTTGCGGCCGCTGCTGGCCGCCATCGGCGCCGCCCAGGTCGACGGGGGTCCGGCGGCCGATGCTTTGCGTCGCCTGGCGACCGATCAGCGTGAGCAGCGTCGGCGGTTCGCCGAGGCCGACGCCCGTCGTGTGCCGGTGCTGCTGTTGTTCCCCCTCGTGTTCTGCGTCGTGCCGGCCTTCGTGCTGATCGCGATCGTGCCGCTGGTGGCCGGCTCGGTGGCCGAGCTGTCCTTCCCGTGACCAGCGATCCCCGCACCGGGTGGCGATCTCCGACTTCCCCCGAAGCGCTCCAACCGGAGGAGGAGCTCATGCTCCGTCTGTATGTCATGGTCCGATCGATCGTTCTCGCCCGCCTCGGCGCGCGAGAACAGCGCGGTCAGGCCACCGTCGAGTACGTCCTGATCATGCTGGGCGCGGCCGCCATCGCCTTGTTGGTGTTGGCCTGGGCCACTGGCACCGGCAAGGTGTCGACGCTGCTCAACAAGATCATCGACAGCATCTCGGGCCAGGTGTGATCCGACGGCGTGACGGGGGCCAGGCGACGGTGGAGCTGGTCCTCGTCCTGCCGGTGGTCGTGCTGGTGCTACTGGCGGTCATGCAGTTCGCCGTGGTGGGCCATGGCGAGGTGGTCACCGTGCACGCGGCACGCGAGGGCGCCCGCGCCGCCGCAGTGGGGGCCGACGATGCTGCCGTGCGGGCCGCCGTCCTGCGCCAGTCGAGCCTGCCCGCTGGTCGGGTGGAGGTGTCGGTCGCTCGCGGCGCCGAGCACGTCACCGTCGACGTGCACTACCGCCAGGCCACCGACGTCGCCCTGGTCGGCCCACTGGTCGACGACGCCGAGCACACCGCGTCCGCCACCATGCGCCGCGAAGACATCGAATAGCCCAGACCGAAATGGCGTCGGTCGGTCACAGTATTTGGCACGAACTCGAGCCAGATCGGTGACGATCGGCGGCAAGCGCTGAGCCTGTCCCACGACGTCGCGGTCACCGACGACGGTTCAGGACTCGGGCCGCGAGCATGGGCGCTGCCGATGCGGCGGCCAGCGCGCCGGACGCGGTGACCACCCGGCCGTCGGCAGAGATGTGCACCCGGTCGGACACGGGGTGGGCACCCAGCTCGGCCATGTGGTCCTCGCCCAGCCAGTGCCCCGCCACGTCTTGGTCGGTGAGCAGCCCAGCGGCCGCCAGCACCAACGATCCCGTGGATACGCACAGCACGCCGGCGGCGAAGCCGCAGGCGATGCGCAGCCACGACGTGACCCGGTCGTCGTCCGCCTGGCCCCGCCAGCCCAGGCCCCCCGGAATGAGCACCACATCGGGGTGGGCCGCGTCCTCGTAGCGATCCGAGATCATCACCGGCCGCGACGGTTCCACGCCCACCACCTGGCCGAGATCTCGACCCACGAACTGCACCCGAGCACCGAGAGCCGTGGCCAACACCTCGCCGGGGATGATGATGTCGGCCGTCGTCACCCCGTGGTGCACGGGAACCCCGACACGGAGGCGGCCATGGCCGGCGGCCCACGACTCGAGCGCGCCGGTTGCCCCGAACCCCTGGCACCGGTTCGCAGCTCGTGGGCGAAGCACCTTCACGTTCGAAGGTTACGCGCCCCGTCTCGCATGCGCCTTCGGCACCGCCAACCGATCCGGCCGCCCATCAACTGACCTGGCGTGATTTCGTGACAACTGTTGGAACAGACCCACGCAATTTGGGTCAGGGGGCGCAGGTGGGGCCGGGGGGCATGGCGGCGAGGAGGACGTCGAGCAGGCGCATGGCGCCGGCCTTGTCGAGGGGCTCATTGCCGTTGCCGCACTTGGGCGACTGCACGCACGACGGACAGCCGGCGGCGCACGGGCACTGGGCGATGGCGGCCCGGGTCGCGGCCAGATGGCGATCGGCCGCCTGGTATCCGAGATCGGCGATTCCGGTCCCGCCCGGGTAGGCGTCGTGCACGAAGACGGTGGGCCCGCCCGTGTCGGGGTGATGGGCGATGGACACCCCGCCCACGTCCCACCGGTCGCAGATGGTGAACAGCGGCAGCATGGCGATGGCGGCGTGCTCGATGGCGTGGAGGGTGCCGGCCAGATCGGGCACCGAGACCTGGGCATCGGCGATGGCGTCGGGGTCGACGGTGTACCAGAACGCCGTGGTACGGAGACGGGTGGGCGGGAGCTGGAGCGTGTGGTTGCCGAGGATGCGGCGCGATCGCACCTCGCGTCGTTGGAAGCCGGTGACCTGGCCGGCCACCTCGACGGTGCCCAGCCACAACCGGCAGCGACCCATCGCCTGGCTTCGTCGAACGTCGACGACGGAGATGTCGATGGTCCGTCGGGCCTGGGTGTACGTATCGCCGTCGGCCGGCTCGACGGTGGCGACCTGGGTGTCGAGGTCCAGGTCGATGACCTCGTAGTGGCGGCCCTGGTGGAGATAGATGGCGCCCGGATGCACCATCTCGTGGGCTCGGGTGGGATCGACGGTGCCCACGCGAGTGCCATCGGGCAACACGATGGCGACCTCGCCGGCCACCCCGGTGCGCAGACTGATGCCCCGACTGGGGAAACCGCTGGTCGACCACACCGCCCGCGGCCCGTCACCTCGCCACCGGCCCCGCCGGAGGCGCAGCTTGTCGTCGACCACAAGATCTCGCACGCCGTCGTGGAGCACCTCGGCATCCCACCACCGGTCGTCGGCGTGGCACAGGGGATGCTCGAAGGCGGCGCAGGCCAGGTGGGGTCGGGCCACCTGGGGGTTGGCCACGTTCACCACGGCCGGCTCGGGAGGACGCTCGAACAACTCGTGGGGGTGAGCCATCAGCCATTGGTCGAGCTGATCGTCGCCGGCCACCAGCAACGCAGTGGAGTGATCGCCGCCCCGGCCCACCCGTCCGACCTGTTGCCAGAAGCTGGCGATGGTGCCGGGGAAGCCGTTGAGCACGCAGGCGTCGAGTCCGCCTATGTCGACGCCCAGTTCGAGGGCCGAGGTGGCCACGATGCCCCGCAGCTCGCCCGTGAACAGCTGCTGCTCGATCTCGCGACGCTCCTCGGTGAGGTAGCCGGCCCGGTACGGCCTGACCCGATGGGCGAGATCGGGTAGTAGCCGCCGGGCGATGTCGGCGGCCACCAACTCGGTGCCCTTGCGGCTCCGGCAGAACACGATGGTGCGACGACCGCCGGCAATGAGCCGGGCCGCAGCCGAGGCCGTTTCGGCATTGGAGGAGGGGCGGGCGCCCGTGGAAGCGTCGAGCACCGGTGGGTTGAGCAGGGCGACCGTTCGGGCGCCCTGAGGCGACCCGTCGTCGGAGACCTCGACCACCGGGTGTCCGCACAGCTCGGAGGCCAGCACCGCCGGCTCGCCGATGGTGGCCGAGGTGAACACGAAGCTGGGGTGGGCACCGTGCTCGTTGGCGATGCGAAGCAGTCGGCGCAGCACGTGCGAGACGTGGGTCCCGAAGACACCGCGCAACACGTGGAGCTCGTCGATCACCACGTACCGCAGGCGCATGAGGAAGTCGGCCCAGCGGGTGTGATGGGGGAGGATGCCGGCGTGGAGCATCTCGGGGTTGGTGAGCACCACGTTGGCGTTGGCTCGCACCCACGAGCGCCGGTCGCGGTCGTCGTCGCCGTCGTAGGTGGCAGCCACCAGTCCGTCGAATCCGGGTGCGGCCAGGGCCCGGAGCTGATCCTGGGCCAGCGCCTTGGTGGGGAACAGGGCCAGGGCGGTGGCCGGCCGGATGGGGTCGGCCACCGCCTCGGCGATGGGCAGTTGGTAGCAGCGAGACTTGCCCGATGCGGTGCCGCTGACGATGACCACCGACCGGCCCTGGCGGATCAGGTCGATGGCCTGGGCCTGATGGGTCCACAATTGCCCGGCCCCGCCCCGTTCGGCCACATCGACGGGAAGTGGGCGGGCCAGCTCTCGATGGCGGGCCGGGCGGGGCGCCAGATGCTGCACGTGGACCAGGCGGCCGTCGTCGCTCAGATCGGCGAGGACGGCGTCCAGCGGTGGGTCGGACAGCAGGGCCATGGCAGGCCCAATGCTAGAACCCCCTTCTGACACGCGTCACAAGCATGTGATTCGATGGCGAGGAAGCCCGCATGGGGGCCCGACCCTACCGCGACGCATCGATCGGCCCGCCGGGTCCGACCGGTACCGTGGGGCCGTGTGGGTCCGCTGGGAGCGACCGTGAATCTGGGCATCGACGTGCAGCGCCGTGACCCGTGGGTGGTGCTCACGCCACTGGGTGACCTCGACATGGGGTCGGCGCCCGCGGTGCGTCAGGCGATCGTGGGGGCCATCGCCGCCGGCGACACCCGCCTGGTGATCGATCTGGGCTCGGTGGACTTCATCGACTCGGTCGGCCTCGGGGTCATCATCGGCGCCCGTCGACGGGCACGGTCCAACGGCGGCGATGTGGTGCTGGCCCGGTTGACCGAGTCGACGCGCCAGGTGTTCGCGTTGGTGGAGCTGGACCAGATCTTCGATGTCACCCTCGATGTCGACAGAGCCGTGGGTCAGCCGACATGAAGCGGGCCGAGTCCCGGCGTGACGTCGTTCTCGAGATCCCCGCCCGCGCCGACTATCTCGAGCTCGTCCGGGCCGTGGTTGCCGCGGCCGCCCACGTGGATCCCGGCTTCGGCGACGATCGCATCGAGGATCTGCGGTTGGCGGTGTCCGAGGCCACGACCAACGCCATCCGGGCCCACGCGTCACTGGGTTCGGACAACCGCATCCGCGTACGCTGCAACGTCGACGATGATCGCATCGAGGTGCAGGTGCAGGACCGGGGTCCCGGCTTCGACCCGGGTGAGATCCCCGAGCTCCCTTCCATCGACGACCCTGCCCGTCTGCTGTGGGAGTCGGGCCTGGGACTGCCCCTCATGCGACAGCTCACCGACGAGTCCGAGTGGGAGTCCGACGACGAAGGAACCCTGGTCCGTCTGGTGGTGTACACCCGCTCGTTTCTGCGTGACTGACCGGTAGCCTCGAACCCTCATCGGCGCCGTGTCGCCGGGCACCACCATGGCTGGCAACCCTCCCGATCACTCACCGCTGACCTTCATGGGCTCCGACCGAGTCGGGGCACGCGTCGCCCGTCCGGTGCTGCGCTTCCTCCACATCGAGGCGGCCAGCGGCATCTTGTTGATCGTCGCCACCCTGCTCGCCCTGGTGTGGGCCAACTCGCCGTTGAAGGAGAGTTACCACGAGCTGTGGGAGACCGAGATCGTGGTGGAGGTCGGGGACGTCTTCTCGCTGGAGACCCATGCCACCGGCGAGGCCGAGGGGCACACCGACGGCGAGACCACCAGTGACGAGACCACCAGCGACGAGGCGAGCGTCGAGGTCGTCGAGGCCGAGGCGGGCGCCACCGGGCATGGCCTCACGCTGGAGGAGTTCGTCAACGATGCCCTGATGGCCATCTTCTTCTTCGTGGTGGGTATGGAGATCAAGACCGAGTTGGTCACCGGGCAGCTCCGGGATCGCCGGGCCGCCGCACTTCCGGCCATGGCCGCCCTCGGCGGCATGGTCGTGCCGGCTGCGTTGTACGTCGGACTGAACGTCGGTGGCGCGGTCGAGGGGTGGGGCATCCCGATGGCCACCGACATCGCGTTCGCGGTGGGTGTGGTGTCGTTGCTCGGCGATCGCGTCCCCGGGTCGCTCAAGGTCTTCCTGCTCACCTTGGCCATCGTCGATGACATCGGCGCCATTCTCGTGATCGCGCTCTTCTACACCGAGCAGGTGTCGCTCGGCTGGCTGGGTCTGGGTCTCGCCCTGCTCCTGGGGATGCTCCTGATGCAGAAGCTACGGGTGTGGTACGTGCCCGCCTACGTTCTGGTCGGGATCTTCGTGTGGTACGCCGTGTTCAAGAGCGGGGTGCACGCCACGATCGCCGGGGTGGCCATGGGTCTGCTCACCCCGGCCGTCCCCCTGCGCCGCGAGCCCATCGAGTCGGAGTGGGCCGAGGCGCTGCTGGGTGAGGACCGACTGGGCGCCTCGTCGATGCGCCGGGCGCAGTTCGACCTACGTGAGACCGTCTCGGTGGCCGAGCGGCTCATCGAGAGCCTCCACCCGTACACCAGCTACCTCATCATCCCGATCTTCGCGTTGGCCAATGCCGGCATCGAGCTGTCGAGCGACAGCCTCGAGGCGGCGGCCTCGTCGCGCGTCACCTGGGGCGTGATCGTCGGTCTGGTGGTCGGCAAGCTCCTGGGTGTGTCGTTGTTCACGTGGATCGCCACCGCCACCGGTCTGTCCGTCCTGCCTCGAGGGGTGCGCTTCGCCCACATCGTCGGTATCGCCGCCGTGGCCGGCATCGGATTCACGGTGTCGTTGTTCATCACCGGCCTGGCCTTCCAGGATCCGATCCTCCAGGACGAGGCCAAGATCGGCATCCTCGCCGCCTCGTTCCTGGCCGCGCTGCTCGGTCTGGTGCTGCTGTCGCGGGTCCGCGCCGAGCCTGCGCTGCTCGAGCCCGGGCTCGAGCAATCGGCAGACTTCTAGTCAACGGTGTCGCGCAGGATCCGCCTGTGACGGATGGCTCGGGGGCGCTGTTGGTCGCCCAGCTCGCTATCGTCCGACTCACTTCGTCCCTCGATCCCTCTGGTTTCGGGGGGTGCGGCCGATGAGTACCTCGTCCGCTTCATCCTGTCGTCGACCCGAACACCAGAACCGTGACCGCTCTCGTCATCGTCGAGTCCCCTGCCAAGGCCAAGACCATCGCCGGCTATCTGGGCGACGACTACATCGTCGAGTCCTCCATTGGCCACGTGCGTGATCTCCCGCAGGGTGCGGCCGACGTGCCCGCCGCGTACAAGGGCGAGTCCTGGGCTCGGCTCGGCATCGATGTCGACAATGGCTTCAAGCCGTTGTACGTGGTGAACCGGGACAAGAAGGATCAGATCCGCAAGCTGAAGTCGTTGCTGGCCGATGCCGACGAGCTGTATCTCGCCACCGATGAGGATCGCGAGGGGGAAGCCATCGCCTGGCACCTGTTGGAGGTGCTCAGTCCCCGGGTGCCCGTGAAGCGGATGGTCTTCCACGAGATCACCCGCGACGCCATCCTCGAAGCCGTGGCCAGCCCCCGTGAGCTGGACCGTCGCCTGGTGGACGCCCAAGAGGCGCGCCGCATGCTCGACCGCCTGTACGGCTACGAGTTGTCACCGGTGCTCTGGAAGAAGGTCATGCCCAAGCTGTCGGCCGGGCGGGTGCAGAGCGTCGCCACTCGCATCGTGGTCGAGCGCGAGCGCGAGCGCATGGCCTTCGTCGCGGCCGGCTACTGGGATCTCCAGGCCCGCTTCTCGGCCCAGGGCCAGATCCCCGAGGGCGAGCCGCGCGACTTCCGGGCCACCCTCGTCGAGCTGGACGGCAAACGGGTGGCCAGCGGACGCGACTTCGATCAGGCCGGTCAGCTCAAGGCCGATGCCGTGGTCATCGACCAGGCCCGTTCCGGCGCCCTCGCCGACTCACTCGCCGACGCCGCCTTCTCGGTGCGTTCGGTCGAGCCCAAGCCGTATCGCCGACGGCCGGCGGCGCCCTTCATGACGTCCACCTTCCAGCAGGAGGCAGGGCGCAAGTTGCGCCTGTCCTCGGCCATGGCCATGCGTGCCGCGCAGGGTCTGTACGAGAAGGGCTTCATCACCTACATGCGTACCGACAGCACCACGCTGTCGGGCGCGGCGGTGGGCGCGGCTCGGGCGTACGTGCAGGAGCGCTTCGGCCACGACTTCCTGCCCGACTCGCCACGGCTGTACACCAAGAAGGTCAAGAACGCCCAGGAGGCGCACGAGGCCATTCGTCCGGCCGGCGACCGGTTCAAGTCGCCCGACGAGGTGGCGCGTGAAGTTCCCCGCTCCGAAGCCGAGGTCTACGAGCTGATCTTCAAGCGCACCGTGGCATCGCAGATGACCGATGCGGTGGGCGAGACCGTGGCCGTGCGTCTGGGCGCCCGGTCGTCGGCGGGCGAAGATGCGACCTTCGCGGCCAGCGGCACCGTCATCACCCATCAGGGCTTCCGGCGCGCGTACATCGAGGAGACCGACGATCCCTCCGAGGACGATTCGGCCGACGACCGGCGGCTGCCGCCGCTGGCCGTGGGCGATGGGGTGGATGCCTCCGACATCACCGCCGAGGGCCACGAGACCCAACCCCCGGCTCGCTACACCGAGGCCAGCCTGGTCAAACGGCTCGAGGAACTGGGTGTGGGACGCCCATCCACCTACGCCAGCATCATGGGCACCATTCAGAATCGCGGCTACGTGTGGAAGAAGGGCAGC
>JAOUEE010000047.1 GCA_029858875.1 Acidimicrobiia bacterium | reverse complement strand
CTGAGCTCAGCCTCGCGGCACGTCTTTCCAGGCCACGTCCTTGTCGACGCGCGGCTCGCGTGGCAGCCCCAGGTCCCGCTCACCGATGTTGTTGCGTCCGACCTCGTTGGTGCCCCCGCCGATGCTCACCGAGAACCGATTGATCAGGGCCAGCTGCGCCCACTCGCTGTCGGGATCGGCGTCGGCCGTCGCCGCCGGTCCGAGCAGCCGGGTGGCCAGGTTGCCGAACAGGACCCGGCTCTCCGCGGTGAACAGCTTCAGCACGCCGCCGCTGACCGGAGGATCGTCGCCCTGGCGCACGGCCTGCATCATCGCCTCGGACAGCAACTTCAACAGCAGTTCGCGGGTGTGACACGCGGCCAACTCCTGGCGCACCCCGGCGTCGTCGGCCAACCCCAGACGACGGGCCATCTCGGTGAGCCGAGGGGTCACCGGATCGGCCCCACCACCCCCGATGAACTGCGATTCGGCCATCATCACGACCCGGGTCGGCGCCCAGCCACCGTCGATCTCCCCCACCACGTTCTCGACCGGGATGCGCACGTCCTCGAAGAACACCTCGTTGAAGTGTCCGGCCCCGTTGGCCTGGATGAGCGGGCGAACCTCTATGCCCGGCGACGCCATGTCGACCAGCAGGAAGGTGATGCCCTGGTGCTTGGGCACATCGGGATTGGACCGCACGATCACGAAACCGTGATCGGCGAACTGCGCCATCGAGTTCCACACCTTCTGCCCGTTGACCACGAAGTGGTCCCCGTCGCGCACCGCCCGGGCGGCCAGACCGGCCAGATCCGAGCCGGCCCCCGGTTCGCTGAACAACTGGCACCAGGCGTCCTCGGCCGACAGGAGCCGGGGCAGGTAGTGGCGCTTCTGGTCCTCGGATCCGCAGAAGCGCAAGGCGGCCCCCAACATGGCGATGGTGGCGTCGAGGAAGCCGCTCGTCACGTCGAAGGCGGCCATCTCCTCCTTGAAGACGCGGACCTGGTCGCTGGTACCGCCCCGCCCACCGTGCTCGCTCGGCCAGGAGATCCCGGCCCAGCCACCGGCGAAGAGCTTTCGCTGCCAGGCCCGACACTGCTCGAAGTACTCGCGCATGGCGTCCTGATCGACGTGATGGCGCTGGGTCGACCAGTCGTCGACGCCCGTCTTCGGGGATGCGTTGGCCTCCAGCCACGCACGCGCCTCGGCCCGAAAGGCCGCCAGCTCGGCACTCTCCTCGATTCTCGTGTCAGCCACTGAGCCACGCTAAGAGGCCAGGCCGACCGGACGCAACGTGGCCGCTGGCCGGCGTCCGGGCACGAGATGCAGAGCGGTCCGGGCGATGGCCATAGGATCGCAGAGATGTCCGACGAACCGTTCTCGACGTCGGTGGTCAGCCGCATTCGATCCTTCGACGGCGAGACGCCGTTGCAGGTACTGGCTCGCCAAGGCGACATCCCCCGAACCGACATGACCTCGCTGGAGCGGTTCCCCTACTACACCGCGTTCCCCTTCGCCTGGTACGTCGTGTGCTTCTCCGACGAGCTGGCCGCAGGTGAGGTCCGGCCCGTCCGGTTGCTGGCTCGCGACCTGGTGCTGTGGCGGGGCCACGACGGTGAAGCCCACGTGATGGACGCCTACTGCCCCCACCTCGGGGCCAACCTGGCCATCGGCGGTCGGGTCGAAGGCAACGACCTGGTGTGCCCCTACCACTGGTGGCGCTGGAACGGCGACGGGGCCAACACCCACATCCCGTACAGCGACCGCACCAACGGGCGGGCCCGCGTGCACGCCTACCCCGTGATCGAGCGCAACGGATTCGTGCTGTTCTGGTACCACCCCGACCCCAGGGTGGAGCCGCTGTGGGACATCCCCCAGCTCGACGCGTACTTCACCGACGACTGGACCGAGTTCAAGCCGGCCGACTGGACCGTGCGCTGCCCATGGCAGGAACTGGCCGAGAACGCCCCCGACTACATCCACCTCCGCACCGTGCACGGCGCGGCCACCGTACCCGAGGTCGAGGACCTGGGCTTCGACAGGTACACCAGCCGCCTGCGGGCCCGAGTCGACTTCAGCACGCCCCGTGGCCCGACGACGGGTCGCATCGACACCGACGGATACGGGCCCGGCTTCGGCATCGCCCGATTCAGCGGCATCATCGACACGATCTTCTTCGCTGCCACCACCCCCATCGACTGGGAGCACACCTGGTCGCTCAAGGCCTACAAGGTGCACAAGTTGGGGTCCGACGAGGAGTCCCTGGCCCGCACCCACCGAGTCGGCGAGGCGTTGATCTGCGACCTGCGCAAACAGATGGCAGAGGACAACGTGATCTTCGACAACAAGATCCACGTGCCCTCGCCGGCACTGGCCGACGCCGACGGACCCATTCTGCGATTCCGCCGATGGGCGTCCCAGTTCTACGCCCCCGGCGACCCCCACGCGGCCGGGCGGTTGTCCGCCATGAACCCGCCCGCAGAGCCGCAGGAGCAACGATGACCGAGCCGCGCAACGGCTACGGAACAGCCGACGACGAGGTCGAGCTCGAGCGCCGGCGACTGGCCCACCTCGCCACCGCCCGTGACCCCAAGACCTTCGCCCTTCTCGAGCGTGTGGGGGTGACGACCGACTGGCACTGCCTGGAGGTGGGGGCCGGGGCCGGCACCGTGTCGGCGTGGCTGGCCGAGCGGGTGGGTACCGGGGGCCGGGTGATGTCGACCGACGTCGACACACGATTCCACGCCGAACCGGCGGCCAACGTGATCCTCCGGGAGGCCGACATCGTCCACGATGCCTTCCCGGCGGCCCATTTCGACCTGGTGCACGCACGGGCCGTGCTCCAGCACATCCCCGAGCGGCGCGAGGTGTTGGCCAAGTTGGTCGGCCTCCTCAAGCCCGGCGGCTGGATGGTGATCGAGGACGGCCACTTCGGCCTCTTCGCCGATCAGCCACTCCCCGAGCCGTACCAGACCATTCACACCATCATCGCCTCGGCGTCCCAGGACGAGTGGCGCGATCCGTCGGTGGGCGCGCGGTTGTTGGCCTGGATGCGCGAGGAGGGCCTCACCGACCTCGACGTGGTGGGTGATGTGTGGGCCATGCGCCCGGGCGAGGACGGCGGCGAATGGTGGTTCCTGGCCCTCGAGCGGGCCGGCCCCCGTCTGGTTGAGGCCGGCGTCGTCACCGACGAGGCGTTCAGCGCGGCCATGGCCCAGGTCCGGGCCCCTGACTTCGTGATGCTCAGCACCACCAGCCTGGCGGTCCTCGGCCGGCGACCGGCGACACCCGCCTGACCCCTCCGCTGGCCCACGCCTCCCTCTAGCCTGGCGCCATGCCTCAGATCAGCGCCAACGGCCTCACCTTCGCGTACGACGAGCGGGGCGAGGGCGAGCCGCTCCTGCTGGTGATGGGCCTGGGAACCCAGATGATCGCCTGGCGTGAGGCGTTCATGGACCAGTTGGTGGAGCTCGGGTTCCGCGTCATCCGATTCGACAACCGTGACGTGGGGCTGTCTTCGCGGATCGACGCCGATCCACCCGACCGCCGAGCCGTGATCGGCCAGTTGGTCCTCGGCCGGCGACCCGATGCGGCCTACCTGCTGGCGGACATGGCCGACGACGCGGCCGGTCTGCTCGACGCCCTGGACATCGACTCGGCCCACATCGTGGGCGCCTCGATGGGCGGCATGATCACCCAGCAGTTGGCCATCGATCACCCGAAGCGGGTGCGCAGCATCTGCTCGATCATGTCCAACACCGGAGACCGGCGCAATGGCCGAATCGCGCCGGCGCTGCTCCTCAAGGGCCGCAAGCTGCTCAAGGCCCGCCCGGAGACCGCCGTCGAGGACGCCGTCGCCGTGATGCGGCTGATCTCGGGCCCCCACTTCGACGAGGCCGAGGTGCGGGTGTTCAGCGAGGAATCGGTGGAGCGGGCCTACGACCCCGCCGGCCAGGCTCGCCAGACGGCCGCCATCGCCGCCAGCCCCGACCGCACCGAGGCGCTGGCCCATGTCCGGTCACCGGCCCTGGTGATCCACGGCATGGCCGATCCCCTCGTGCGCTTCTCCGGCGGGGTGGCCACGGCGCGGGCCGTCCCCGGAGCCCGGATGCTGGCCTTCCCCGACATGGCGCACGACCTGCCCCGACCGCGCTGGGGGGAGATGACCGCCGCCATCGCGGCCAACGCCGCCCGTGCCGCGGTTCCGGTTGCGGCGTCGGCGGCACACTGACACGATGAAGCATCTACCCGTCGGTAACCGAAGGGGACGGTCATGACTCGCACCCGGCGCCGCACATCCCTCGTGGCCATCGTGGCCGCGCTGGCCATGGTGGCCACCGCCTGCCAGATCGATGTGGCCGCCACCACGCTCCACGTCGTGGCGGCCCAGGAGGACGGCTTCCTCCAGAACGGCGACGAACCGTACGTGGCCGTCATCCAGTGGCGGGTCATCCCCGGCGAGGCCGGTTCCACCCAGGTCTCGTTCCTGGGCAACCTCGCCGAGCTGGGAAGCGGCATGGACGACGGTGATGATGCCTCCATCCCCGCAGCGATGGGCGCGGCCTCCTTCGCCAACGTGCAGGTGTCGAGCATCAGCCAGGTGGCTCAGGGGCAACTGCCCGAACTGGTGGGCACGGTCATGGTGGTGATGGAGAGCGATCTGACCTCGTGGGGCACCATCAACGGCCTGATGGGAGATGTCGAGGACGCGCTGGCCAACGAGCTGGAGAATCAGATCGAGCCGCTCACCATCCTCGACCTCACCAACCCCCAGGTCGTGGCCAGTGCGCTCTCGACCGCGGCCGCCAATGTCGAGGCCGCGGTCACGCCGGGCATCTTCGACCAGATCCTCATCTGGCTGGGCAGCCTGGGGAACCCGGATGACCTCATCGGCGTCGGCTTCACCGTGTGGATCGCCGCCGGCGGGACGCTGGGACAGTTCATCGAGAGCACCCTCCCGGCCGCCCTGCCCGCCAATGCGGCCGGTGGTGTGTGGTACGACGGCCTCGACCCCAAGACCGCCACCGTGCGGTTCTCGGGTGACGGCGCCATCTACGACGTGGACATCGTGGCCACGAACGCACCCCCGTCATGATCCTCGCCCGACGCGAGTGAAGGCCGGGCCGCCGCCGATACTCTCGGCGGCACTGTGAGTACGGGCCGCCACTACAAGACGATCGTCGGCCACCTGACCGATGATCCGCACACCGCCACCGAGCTGGTTCAACGCCTCGACGATGACGTCCTCGTCCACCTGGGCGCGGCGGTGGCGGACGAGGCCCGGCGCCGTGCCGTCGAGACCGGCGACCCCGATGCCGCCATCGCCGACGGGTTCGAGACGGGCTTCGGGCGTGACGGTCTCGCCGTGCTGCCGTGGATCAGCGGGCCGTACATCGTGTGCCCCGGGGGGCTGGTGGGCCGCAACCGGGCCTCGCACCGCTGCCGATTCGTCAGCGTCGATGACACCTGGGTGTGGGACTCGAACGAGCTGATACAGGAGGACAAACGGTCCAGTCCCGGCGCCGACGAGGGCTTCCGGGCCGTCGCCCTGATCGCCATCGTCGAAGGCACCCGGCTCGACGTCGTCAGCGGCCGACTGAAGAGCGGCCAGCACCGCGTGGAGCGGGTGGTGAGCTACGAGGTCCGCACCGGCGATCTGGTGGAGGTGAGCCAACGGTCGGTCACCCCCGCCGGCATGCGTTGACCGGGAAACGGGTCAGCGCCGGTCACGGTTGCCGAGCGGGTCAGCCGAGGACGGCGTCGGCGTAGGCCGCGAGGGTCTGGGGGTCGCGGGCCGAGACGTTCAGCATGGTCACCGGGCTCTCCTCCCAGGCAGCCAGGCGGTCGCGGATGCGCTCGACCGGCCCGACGAGGCTGATCTCGTCGGCGAAGGCGGTGGGCACCGCGGCGATGGCTTCGTCCCGCTTCCCCTCGAGGAACAGGTCCTGGATCCGGAGGGCCTCCTCCTCGAACCCCATCCGGGCCATCAGCTTGGTGTGGTAGTTCTGGCCCTTGGCGCCCATGCCGCCGATGTAGAAGCCCAACGTGGCCTTCACCGGCCACAGCGCCTCTTCCCAGTCGTCGCCGATGTACATCGAGACGTTCACCGGGATCTGGAAGTCCTCGCCGACGTCGGCGATCTGATCGGCATACACCTCGGGTCGGAAGGGCGAGTAGTAGAGGGGGATCCAGCCGTCGGCGATCTCGGCCGTCTGCGCGACGTTGCGGGGCCCCTCGGCTCCGATGTAGATCGGGATCTCGGCCCGCCGCGGGTGGGTCATGATCTTGAGGGACTTGCCCAGCCCCTCACTGCCTGGGCCGCCGTACGGGAACTGATAGAAGTCGCCGTCGAAGCTGAAGTGGTCCTCGCGGCGCAGCACGGTGCGGATGATCTCGACCACCTCGCGGGTCCGGGCGAGCGGGCGCTCGGACGGCTGACCGTACCAACCCTCCACCACCTGGGGACCGGACACGCCCAAGCCCAGGATGAACCGCCCCTCGGAGAGATGATCCAGGGTCATGGCGTGCATGGCCACCGCCGTTGGTGTCCGGGCCGCGATCTGCACCACGCTGGTGCCAAGCTTGATCCGGTCGGTGACCGCCGCCAGGTACGCCAGCGGCGAGAACGCGTCGGACCCCCAGGACTCGGCCGACCAGGCGCAGTCGTAGCCGAGGCGCTCGGCCTCCTGGGTCAGGGCGACGAAGTCCCCCGGCGGATCGGCCGTCCAGTAGCCCCAGATCAGTCCCAGTTTCATGCGCAGCCTCAATCGATCGATGAGCCACCACCTCAGCACCATCGGGCACCGGGGACCAACCGCCGGGCACGAATCGGGGGCGACACTGGGCGCAGCCCCGGCCCGGCGGTACCGTCGCGAGCGTGATCGAGGTCGAGGTTCACTATCGCCGCCAGAACCGACAGACCGTCATCAACGGCACGGTCGAGGAGCTGGACTTCGCGTGGGTGGCCCGCAGCCGAGCCGGCCACGGCACGACCATCGACGGTTCGTGGGGCGAAGAACGAATCACCGTCGATATGTTGGAGCGCCGTGTGGGCACCGGCATGGCCACCCTGTCCGGCGCGATCGGCTCCGACATCGTCAGCCTCACCATCTCCCACCACCTCCACCTCGGTCTCGATGCCACCGGGACGATCGGCAAATGCGACATCGCCCTCCGGCTGGACCGGCCGGTGGGATCCCGGCGCCGCATCGTGCACCGCCAACCCCAACCCGACGTCGCCCTCCAGGTCACCTGGCAGAACCTCGGAGGAACGCTCCACGGTCGCGTCACCCGTATCGAGGACGCGGTCGCGGCCACCCTGGTCGGACTGGCCTCGGCCGACGCCAGATAGCTTGGCCCCATGCGCGATGACGGCATCCTGGCCGGCGACTTCGACATCGACCAACCGCCCCGCCGTCGGGGCGTCGACTACCCCAATGTCGCGGCCCGGCTCGGGCTGGTGGTCGAACACTCGGCCAGCGGTGTCACCGGCGCCATCGTTCGCTTCTCCCCACCCCAGGTGGTGCTGCGCGACCGCCACGGCCGGGACACGGCGCTGCGGCTGCGCGACGGCGCCTTCAGCATCGATGGCCGACCCGTGGCCCTGCGCCCACCGCCGGCCCAACCCATCGGCGAGGTTTCGGCTCCGACGCTGCGCACCTCCTCGGGATCGATCTCGGTCGAGGACGTCCCGGCACGGGTGGCCCGGGCCAGTCGCCTCTACGTCGAAGGGGTCCACGACGCCGAGCTGGTGGAGAAGGTGTGGGGCGACGACCTGCGGGTGGAAGGAGTGGTCGTCGAAGCCATGGACGGCGCCGACGACCTCACCGTGCTCGTGCGCTCGTTCGGCCCGGGCCCCAACCGTCGGCTCGGTGTGCTGCTCGACCATCTCGTCGAGGGCTCCAAGGAACACCGGCTGGCCAGCCAGATCGATCATCCCGACGTGGAGATCGCCGGCCACCCCTTCGTCGACGTGTGGCAGGTCGTGAAGCCCAGCGTCGTCGGCATCGACCGATGGCCCGACGTGCCCCGCACCGAGTCGTGGAAGCAAGGGGTGTTGGACCGCCTCGGCCACCCGGGCCCGCCGGGGGCCTTCTGGAAGCAGCTCCTCGCACGCGTCCAGACCTGGACCGACCTCGAGCCGGTGTTCGTCGGGGCCGTCGAGTCGCTCATCGACTTCGTCGCCCCACCCGAGCGCTGACAACCGAGCGGGCGCCGGCCGAGCGTGCCCGATCCAACCGGTAGGGTCCAGCCATGGCCGACCTGCTCGAGCTCTCATCCCGCCTCTTCGACTCGGGCGAGCTCACCGAACCACCCAATCGGATCACCCAGGAGCTGTCCGAACTGGCCGACGACATCGCCATGGTCGAGTCGTTCAGCCACGTGGTGATCTTCCGCACCGACGACGGGCTGGTGCTGTTCGACACCAGCCACGACCTCACCGCCCGACCGTGTGTGGAGGCCTTGCGCCGGTGGACCGACCTGCCCATCCACTCCATCGTCTACACCCACGGCCACGTCGATCACGTCGGCGGCAGCGGCGCGTTCGTGGCCGACAACGCCGACCGCGGACCAACACCGCAGGTGATCGGTCACGAGAACATCCGGCCCCGCTTCCAGCGCTACCGCCTCACCGACGGCTACAACAGCGCCATCAACGCCCGCCAGTTCGGTGGCCGTTCGATCGGCAGTGACGAGCTGGCCCAGTTCCTGGCCCCCGATGTCGTCGAACCGACCACCGAGTTCGAGACCACCCACCAGTTCCGGGTCGGCCAGCTCGAGTTCGAGCTTCGCCACGACCGGGGCGAGACCGACGACCATGCCTGGGCCTGGATCCCCGCTCACAAGGCCATCGCCGTCGGCGATCTGTTCATGTGGGTGTTCCCCAATGCCGGCAATCCCCAGAAGGTGCAGCGCTACCCGGCCGAGTGGGCCGTGGCCCTGCGCTCGATGGCCGCCCTGGCGCCCGAGTTGTTGCTGCCGGCGCACGGTCTGCCCATGGTCGGCGCCCACCGCATCACCGAGGCGCTGGAGACCACCGCAGCGGCTCTCGAGGGGCTGGTCACCGACACGCTCCACCTCATGAATGCCGGCGCCACGCTGGATACCATCATCCACGAGGTTCGGGTACCCGACGAGATGCTCGCCCGGCCGTATCTCCACCCGACCTACGACGAACCCGAGTTCATCGTCCGCAACATCTGGCGTCTGTACGGCGGCTGGTACGACGGCAACCCCAGCCACCTGAAGCCGCCTACCGACGCCGTACTGGCCGCGACCATCGCCGAGCTGAGCGGTGGCGTCGCGTCGCTGGTGGCCCGGGCCGTTCAGGCGGCCACCGGCGAGGACCTGCGTCTGGCCTGCTCGCTGGTGGAGCTCGCCGTGCAGGCCGACCCCGACAACCGGGAGGCCCACGGTGCCCGAGCCGAGATCTACGCCGAGCGGCGTCGCGTCGAGCGCTCGTTGATGGCCCGTGGCATCTTCGGTCATGCCAGCCGGTCGAGCCGTGCCCTCTCCGAGAAGGACTGACCGTCGAGTCCGCCCCGGGGGCTTGGTGGAACCGTTCTCGGCCGCCCCTCGCCTCCGGCCGGGTTCTGGGGCATGCTCGTGGCGACGAAGGGGAACCCGATGAGTGAAGTCCGAGTCGTCCTCGAACCGGAGGACGAGTTCAACCACGAGCCCGATCCGGTGCCCAACTACAACGAGTCGATGTACTTCAACGTCTTCGACCCGGCCCGCGAGATCGGTGGGTGGTTCCGGATGGGCAACCGGGTCAACGAGGGCTACGCCGAGCTGAGCGTCTGCCTGTACCTTCCCGACGGCCGGGTCGGGTTCATGTTCAAGCGCCCGTCGATCACCACCAACGACACCTTCGATGCCGGTGGGCTGCGCATCGACGTGGTTCAGCCGTTCGAGCACCTGAAGGTCAGCTACGACGGCAAGGTCTGCCTCATGACCAATCCGGCCGACATGGCCGATCCCAAGAAGGCCTTCACCGAGAACCCCAGCGTCGCCTGCCGTGTCGAGCTCGACTACCACGGCGTCTCGCCCATGTTCGGCGGCCGCCCGGTGCAGGCCGACGGATCCGACTTCGAGATCGACCCGGAGAACAGCTTCTCCAAGGCCCATTACGAGCAACACGTCGCCGCCACCGGCACCATCGAGATCGATGGCGAGGTGTTCCCGATCGACGGCTTCGGCCTGCGGGACAAGAGCTGGGGTCCGCGGCACTGGCAGGCCATCACCTGGTACCGGTGGCTGCCCATGAACTTCGGCCAGGACTTCGCCATGATGATCTCCATCGTCGATCGTCCCGATGGACCCCGGCGATCGGGAATGGTGCTGCGCGACGGCGAGTACGTGATGATCCGAGACGCCACCATCGAATCCGACTACGACGACGACGGCTACCAGACCCATCTCCGGGCCTGGGCCCGGACCGACGAGCGGGAGTACGAAGTGACCGGAGAGGTGTTGTCGCTGATCCCGCTGCGGAACCGCAGGACCACCCCGGACGGCCAACTGCTGCACACGCGCATCACCGAGGGCATGACCCGCTACGAATGCGACGGCGAGGTTGGCTACGGGCTCTCGGAGTACCTGGACCAGATCGTCGACGGGCAACCGATCGGCCTCGACCAGGCCTGACCAGCGGCTCCCCCCGCCCGACCTGACGGCGGCTCATGGGGCCGGGTCGACCGCGAGAATGTACGCTCGGAGTGGCGATGAGGGCAGCGAACGCGGACTGGTCGGAGATGTGGGTGTGGCGGGCCTCCACGCGTCGGGCCGAGACGGCCCGGATGGCCATCCTCACCACTGATCACCTCTTCATCACGGGCGATCTCGACCGCCGCCGGATCGCCGATCTCCACGATGCGGCCCGACTGGGGAGTGAACGCATCCAGGCGGTCCTCGAGGAGGGGCCGGCGGACGAGGGGTCCGTCGAGCTCGACCGCGCCGACATCACATCGGTCGTCTGGCACCGGACCACACGCACCATCGACATCGGTCGCGATCGCGACGACCCACTCCGACTGACCTGCGCCGAGTTGGAGTCCACCGAGGAGATCGGCCGTGGTCTCCAGCGGGCACTGGCCCCGTCGTTGCTCCCCACCAGCGAGCCCATCCCGCGAGCGAAGATGATCCGTTTCGAGCTGTTCCGCGGCAAGGGCCGCAACCCGCTGACCGTCTTCGCCGGTGCCACGCTGATCGCCGTCGCCTGCCTCACCATCTCGCTGTACTGGCTGGCCCTGCTGGCAGCTGCGGTGGCGGCGGTGGCGCTGGTCGCCGTGGCGTCCGTCATCAGGGATGCCGACCACTCGGTGCCCTTCTACCGAGTCGACGTGCCCCACCAGGTCGAGCAGCCCTCCGACTGACACGGCTGCTGCCGCCGCAGGCGCCCGATCACCCGGACACGAATGCCGCGCTACCGGTATGGTGCGCGGTCATGGAACTGCGCCTCGACGACCAGACCGCCATCGTGACCGGCGGATCCAAGGGCATCGGCAAGGCCATCGCCGCCGCCTATGCCGCCGCCGGCGCTCGGGTGCTCATCACCAGCCGCAAGGCCGACCAGTGCGCGCAGGCGGCGGCCGAGATCGGTCACGGTTGCATCTGGGAGGCAGGCCACGCCGGTCGCGTCGAGGATGCCGAGCGCGTCGTCGACCAGGCCATCGCCCGGCTGGGGGGCATCGACATCCTGGTCAACAACGCCGCCACCAATCCCTACGCCGGCCCCCTGATCGACATCGATCTCCCCCGCTGGGAGAAGACCTTCGAGGTCAACCTCACCGGGCCGCTGGTGTGGACCCAGTTGACCTGGCAGAAGTACATGCAGGCCAACGGTGGAGTTGTGGTGAACATCTCGTCGGTCGGTGGGATGTCCACCAACCCAATCCTGGGCGCGTACGACATCACGAAGTCCGGCCTGATCCATCTCACCCAGCAACTGGCCGCCGAGCTGGGACCCGGCGTCCGGGTGAACGCCATCTGTCCGGGTCTGGTGAAGACCGACTTCGCCCGGGCCCTCTGGGAGGGTGACGGCGAGGCCCTGGTAGCGGCGGCCTACCCGCTCAAACGTCTGGGAACGCCCGAGGACATAGCCGGCGCGGCGGTGTATCTGGCCGCCGAGTCCGGAAGCTGGATCACCGGACAGACCATCGTGCTCGACGGCGGCGGGCTGGTGCGCTTCCGTGACGCCGGCTGATCGTGCCCGCTCCCCTGCCTCCCTCCGAACGCAGCGACATCGCGCCCTTCTACGTGATGGAGGTCATGCGAGCCGCCGATGAGCGCGTTCGCCGCGGCGACGAGGTCCTGCACCTGGAGGTCGGCCAGCCGAGCACGCCGGCGCCGGCCGCCGTCCGTAGGGCCGCCCACGAGGCACTCGATGCCGACGTGCTGGGTTACACGGTCGCCCTCGGGTCCGAAGCCCTCCGCCGGCGGATCTCGGCCCACTACGCCGACTGGTACGGCCTGGACGTCGAGCCCGACCGGATCGTGGTCACCGCCGGGGCGTCCGCCGGCTGCGTCCTCGGCTTCCTGGCCGCGTTCGACCCCGGCGCCCGGGTGGCGGTCAGCGAACCCGGCTACCCGTGCTACCGCCACATGCTCACCACCTTCGGCGTGGAGGTGGTCCCCCTCGCGGTCGACGAGACCACCCGCTTCCAGCCGGCTCCCGCGCAGCTGCGCGAGGTGGGACCACTGGACGGCATCGTGGTCGCCAGCCCCTCGAACCCGACCGGGACCATGCTTCGCAACGCCGAGATGGCCGAGCTGCTCGCCCACTGCGCCAGCGAGCGGATACGGGTGTTCTCCGACGAGATCTACCACGGCATCACCTTCGGCCAGGCGGCCGCGACCGCCGCAGTCGACCCGGATGCCATCGTGGTCAACAGCTTCTCCAAGTACTTCTCGATGACCGGGTGGCGGCTGGGCTGGCTGGTACTGCCCGAGCCCCTGCTCACCGCGGTCGAGCGCCTGGGCCAGAACCTCTACATCGCCCCGTCGACGCTCAGCCAGCACGCGGCGATCGCCGCCTTCGACTGTCACGACGAGCTCGCCGGCAACGTGGCCCGCTACGCCCGCAATCGCCAGATCCTCCTCGACGGCTTGCCGCGAGCCGGAATCGATCGACTGGCTCCGGCCGACGGCGCGTTCTACATCTACGCCGACGTCAGCGCGCTCACCGATGACAGCACCGCTCTGTGTGCTCGGTGGCTGGAGGAACTGGGCGTGGCGGCCACGCCGGGGATCGACTTCGATCCCGTGCGGGGCAGCCGGTTCATCCGTTTCTCCTTCGCTGGTCGTGCCGAGGACATGACCGAAGCTGTTCGCCGACTCGAATCGCGACGTTGAGCCGTCGGCGCCTCGCCGCGGCCGTCGCCTTCTTCGGCTTCGTCGCGCTCGGGCTGCCCGAGTCGGTGCTGGCCACGGCCTGGCCCGACATGGCCGACGATTTCGGCCGCCCCATCGGTCACCTCCAGTGGCTGCTGGTCAGCTACACGCTCGGGTACCTGCTGAGTTCGGCCCCGGCCGGGATGGGTGTGCGG
Organism: Acidimicrobiia bacterium; assembly: GCA_029858875.1. Lineage (GTDB taxonomy): Bacteria > Actinomycetota > Acidimicrobiia > Acidimicrobiales > SHLQ01 > JAOUEE01. The sequence goes on along the minus strand of JAOUEE010000047.1, from coordinate 2,969 downwards.
CGATACGGCGTGCGGGGCATCGCCGGGCTGGGCGTGTCACTCTCGATCGTCGGTCTGGGCCTGTACGCCGCGGGGCCGACATGGGGGTGGGTCGTGGTTGCCGGCTTCGTCCTCGGGTGCGGCGCCGGTCAGCTCGACACCGCCATGAACGTGTGGGCGACCACGCAGGGTGCCCGCACCATGAACCTGCTGCACGCCGCCTTCGGGATCGGCACGACCATCGGCCCTCCCCTCACGGTGGTGGCCGCGGCGGCGACGTCGTGGCGGGGTGCCTACGTCGTGCTGATCGCGTTCGACCTGGCGCTGCTGGGCGCGATGTGGCTGGTCGGCCCCGACCACCACCCCCGGCACGCGCCGCCGACCGACCGGCCGTCCGCCCGGCCCGCACCGGCTGGGGCGACCACCGTCATCCTGGCCTCGTTCGCGGCGTATGTCGCCGTGGAGGTCACCGCGGGAGCGTGGGGCTACAGCTATCTGCGCGAGCAGCAGGGCCTGTCGGCGGCTGCCGCCGGATTCGGCATCGCCGGCTACTGGGCCGGACTCACGCTGGGTCGCCTGGCCCTCGGACTCGTCGGGAGCGGACTGGCCCCGCAGCCCGTCCTCGTGTGGGGCGCCGTCGGCTCGGTCGCCGCCACCGTGCTCATCGCGCTGGGCGCCACGGCTGGTGGCGTCATCGGCCTGATCGGGTTGGGATGCAGCCTGGCCGGTCTGTTCCCGGCCCTCATGCTGCTCACGCCGGCGATGGTGGGGGCCGACCGGGCCGCGTTGACCGTGGGTTGGTCACTATCGGCCTCGGGGATCTCGTCGGCCCTGGTCGCCGTGCTGGTGGGCCAACAGGTCGACCGGGTCGACCTGGGCGTGATCCCGCCGAACCTGCTGGTGGGGTCGCTCGTGTTGCTGGGTCTGGTGTTGCTCCTGCTCCGCCTTCAGCGTACGCCGGCCCAGGCATCGAGCTCGGCCGCGCCCGGCGCCGACAACAGCGCGGATGCATCGGCGAACTCCATCACCTGACGATCGTCGGGGCGGTAGGCCGGCCAGGATGGCCCGCCCCCCGAGGTGGGATCGCCGTCGCGCGTGAAGGCGGTCCATGCCCGGTGCATGGCATCGGCGACGTGCTGGGGCGAGGGGCCTGGGCCGATGAACGCGTCCACCCCGGCCCGATCGAGGTTGTCGAACACGAACGGGATCTCGAGCGCATGAGTGGCGCCGAGGGCCCCGTCGAAGGCCCGGCTCTTCCAGTCGAAGTGGTACATCCAGGTCGGGGCCAGGCCCCTGGCCTCGGCCAGTCGCACCGACGGGACCCGGAACATCCAGTCGGTGTAGATGGCGACGGCGAGGTCTCCGGCACGGGCACCGGGGCGGGCTACCCGGTACGCATCCACCAGTGCCCCGGCGTCGGGGTGGAAACGGCCGGCCCAATCGGCCAGGCGGTCCTCGTCGACCGCGGCACCCAGACCCCACAGCGTGGCCTCGTCACCGTTGGTGCCGAGGAGGACGGGGATGTCAGCCGACGCACCGGCAGCGATGGCATCGATGGGTCTTTCAGGCAGCACCGTCGACCCGGTCGAGGGGTAGAACGGAGACAGGTCGAGGCCCAGACGCCGCGGGGCCGACTCGGCGACGGCCTCCTGGGCGTCCAGCACGCCGTCGGGATGCAGGCGGCGAAGGTCGCTCACCGACTGCAGGTCGGCCATCTCGAGCATCAGGTCGGTGACCGCCCGGGCTTGTTCACCCGACTGGACGGCGTGGGCACTGCCGCTCTGGAGGATGGCCTGCTGGAACAGCCCGCTGGCCTCCGACATCGCCAACAGGGTGGCCACGCTGAACGCCCCGGCCGACTCGCCCGCGATGGTCACCCGACTGGGATCACCCCCGAAGGCGGCGATGTTGTCCCGTACCCACTCGAGGGCGGCGACCTGATCGAGCAGACCGACCAGACCCGATCCACCGGGCTCGTCCTCGTGAAGGTGATCGACGGCGGTGAACCCGAACGCGCCCAGCCGATAGTTGATGCTGACCACCACGATGTCACCGTTACCGGCGAAGTTGCTGCCGTCGTACCACGGCGTGGCACCGGTGCCGTTCTTGAAATCGCCGCCGTGGATCCACACCAATACCGCTCGACCGGCACCGTCGGCGCCCGGCGTGGTGATGTTGAGGGTCAGACAGCCGACCTCGTCCCAGGGGATCTCGACGGCGTTGGTGAGTCCGTCCCCCGGCCGTTGCGGAGCGGCGGGTGAGAACCGGGTGGCGTCCCTGGTGCCTTCCCACGCAGCCATCGGCTCGGGGGGTCGGAATCGCCGTTCACCGATCGGCGGCGCCGCGTACGGCAGGCCCGCGTAGAGCTCGACGCCTCGGCGGGCCCGGCCCTGCACCCGACCGTGGGTGGTGATGACCTGAAGCTCGCTCACATCCGGGGCTCCTCGCCCGACACAGCCATGGAGCGAACAGTACCGGTCGTCGGCGCGAGGATCGATCGGGAACCTCGGCGGCATCGCCGGCGTTGTGCAACCAGTGCCCGGCCGCTCGGCGATGAGGACGACATGACCACCGTGACCGAACCCAGCCCACCGCTCGAGGACGACGAACCGCCGAGCTCGGCCGAGCGTCGAAGGCGCCGGATCCGGATCGGGCTCATCGCCGCCGCGCTGGTGACGCCGCTCGTGGCCTGGCTGGCGTTCGGCTACTTCGGCGTGCAGTACCTGTTCATCGACGACGAGGTCGACGAAGCCAACCCGTTCGCCGCCGCCGTCGAGTCCGACGCCGATCCCGGCTCCCCGGTGGCCACGCCGGCTCCCGGCCCCACCGCGGCCGCCCCAGCGCCGTCGGTGGGCGCCGAGCCCCCGTCGGCACCGACCGCACCTGCGGTGTCGACGGCGGCCCAGGGTCGATTCGAGAGCGGGGCTCACCCCACCGAGGGCGAGGCGACGGTCATCACCGACGGCTCGGCGAGGTTCCTGCGCTTCGAG
>JAOUEE010000341.1 GCA_029858875.1 Acidimicrobiia bacterium | reverse complement strand
CACGCGGGCCGACCTCGACCAGTTGCTTGGTCCCACCGAAGCGCGATCCGAGGCCGGCGGCCATGACCACGAGCGTGGGGCTCATCGGGTGTCTCCGTCGGCCTCGTCGTGGCCGGATCGCTCGCCGGCCAGGAAGGCGTCCCGGGCCCGGTCACCTTCACCGTGCAGGTTGAGCTCGAAGGTGAAGCCCTGCTCGTAGCGGTAGCTCCGCCGGACGTCGATGGGGTCGATCCCGTTCATGGATTCCTTTGCTGCTCGCATCACGATCCCGTTCTTGGCGGCGATCCGTTCGGCCACCTCACGAGCGGTGGCCATCAACTTCTCGGCCACCACCACCTTGTACACCGATCCGTAGCCGGCCAACTCCTCGGCGGGCGCCGACTCACAGGTGTACAGCATCTGACGGGCGCGGTGCTGCGGCACCAGCCGCGAGAGGTGCGTGGCCGCACCCAGCGCGCCGTTGTCCACTTCGGGAAGGCCGAACAGCACCCCCTCGGCCGCCACCACCACATCGCTGTTGCCGACGATGCCGATGCCGGTTCCGAGACAGAAGTCCTGCACCGCGGTGACCACGGGCACGGCGCATTCGTACACGGCCCGGAACAGCTCGAAGCACGAGCGGTTGGCGGCCAGGATGCCCTCGTTTCCGGGCAGCTGCTGCATCTCCTTGATGTCGACCCCGGCACAGAACCCACGCCCTCGGGCCGTGAGCACGACCACCTTCACCTCGGGCCGTCGCCGCACCGAGTCGAGCAGGTCGGCCAGCCGGTAGCTGTCACCGATGTTGAGGGCGTTGACCGGGGGGTTGTCCATGACGATCTCGACCACACCCGCGTCGTTCATCGACTCGTGCATGGCCATCAGCGGGCCACCAGCACCGACGAACCGTGCCCGAACAGTCCCTGGTTGGCGGTCACGCCCACCCTGGCCCCGTCCACCTGCCGGGCGCCGGCCTGACCGCGAAGCTGCCAGGTGAGCTCGCACACCTGGGCGATGGCCTGGGCCGGAACCGCCTCTCCGAATGCACCGAGACCCCCGCTGGGGTTCACCGGCAGCCGGCCACCGATGGCCGTGACGCCGTCGCGCAGGAGCTTCTCCGCATCGCCCTTGGGACAGAAGCCGAGCTGCTCGTACCAGTCCAACTCCAGCGCCGAGCTCAGGTCGTACACCTCGGCCACGTCGACGTCGTCGGGTCCCATGCCCGCCTCGGCGTACACCCGGGCACCGATCGACTCCTTGAACGTGAGCTCGGCCGGCGGGACGGCGGCAGCCGAATCGGTCGCCAGGTAGGGCAGATCCAGCATCGTGTCGGGATACGACGGAGTGACCAGGCTGATGCCCTTCACTCGCACCGGATCGCTCACGCCGTGCGCCCGGGCGAACTCCATGGAAGACACCACGAGGGCGGCGCCGCCATCGCTCGTGGCGCAGATCTCCAGGAGGCGCAGCGGGTGTGACACCGTCGGCGAGTTGGCGATGTCGTCGAGGTCGTATTCCTTGGTGTAGCGGGCATTGGCGTTGTGGACACCGTGGCGTGAGTTCTTCACCTTCACCGCGGCGAAGTCCTCCTGCGTGGCGCCGTACAGGGCCATGCGGCGTTGGGCGGCCAGGGCGAAGTACACCGGGTTGGTGGCGCCGACCAGGTGGAAGCGCAGCCAATCGGTGTCGTCGGGACGCTTGCCCTCGTTGGGCGCCAGGAAGCCCTTCGGCGTGGTGTCGGCCCCAACCACGAGAGCCACGTCGCACGCTCCGGACAGGATCTGACCCCGGGCCACGTTGAGGGCGGTGGCGCCCGAGGCGCAGGCCGCATAACTACTGGCCACTTGGGCGCCGGTGAAGCCCAGGGCATTGGCGAAGGTGGATCCGGCCACGTAGCCCGGATAGCCGCACCGTACGGTGAGAGCACCCGACACGAACCCCACGTCGCGCCAGTCGACCTCGGCATCGGCCAGCGCGTCGGTGGCCGCCTTCGTGCCGTACTCGACGAAGTTGCGGCCCCACTTTCCCCACGGATGCATGCCCACCCCGAGAATGGCGATGTCCTCCATGTCAGTTCTCCTCGCTCGGGGCATCGCCGGTCGGTCGCCACTTCCACACGGTGTACACGTGCTCGTCGTCCTCGTAGAGCGTGTCGACGATGAGCTCCACCTCCATGCCGACCTCGAGGTCGTGCACCGTCCAGCCGTCGGCCACCTGGCCCAGGATCACCATCTTCTCCGTGGCCAGCTCGACGGCGGCGATGGTGATCGGCTCGTAGGGGTCGGTGCGGGGCACGAAGGGCGGCGGCGGCGGGTACTCGCTGTTGCTGAACGACCAGATGGTGCCCCGGCGGCTCAACCGCACCTCTTCGAGCTCGGTGGGACCGACGGCGGGATCGGCCCCGGCCAGGTGCTTGGGGAAGAAGTAGGACTCCCGCCCCGGGATCTTCCCCCCGATCAGATGGGCGTGGCCGTCGACAACGGTGAACAACCCCTCCACCGCGGGCACCGTGGTCTTCGTCGCCATCGCTGGATCCTCACACAGATCGACATTCGGACCCGGGCATTGTACGACTCCGTCGGGCCGGGCTCGTCATCGTCGGCCGTCGGTACCGGCCGGCCCCGTCCATCAATCGACCAGCACACCCTCCCCGGTACCCCGTAGTGTCGAGCGGCGATGCCGACATCCATCGACCTCGTTGCCACCGATCTGGACGGGACGTTCTGGGGGAACGACGGGCGCTGTGACGCTCGGACCCTGGCCGCCGTCGACACCCTCGCTCGTCGCGGCGTTCCCGTTCTCATCGCCACCGGCCGACGGCGGCGCAGCGCGGCCACGGGACTGGCCGTCAACGACATCGAGCTCCCGGCCGTCCTGCTCAACGGATGCCACGGTTGGGACTACGCCCGCGGCGAGCAGTTCCACCTGTCGCCCTTCGATCCCGATGGAGCCCACGCCGTGGTCGACCTCTGTGCCGCCGCTGATGTCAGCCCGGTGATATACGTCGACGGCGACGACCCCGACTGCTTCGCCACACCCCACTGCTCCACCGCCGCCGGTCACCTCGCTGCCTTGGCGCCGCACGTCGCCCCCACCCCCGACCTGCACTCGATCATCGAGCAACATGCCGTCATCGGTTTCGCCGTGCTCGGCCTGATCGGGGCCGAGGTGCACTCGCTGGCCGAAGCCGTCAACTCCGTCGAGGCCGGGACGGCGACCACGTCGGTCGACCATCAGTACGGCGACTGGTCGGTGATGATCCAGCCCCACGGGGTGACCAAATGGAACGGCATCGAGAGCTTCTGTCGTCATCGAGGGCTCGATCCGGACCGCGTGCTGGCCGTGGGCGATGCCGGCAACGATCTCGGCATGCTCCAGGCCGCCTCGGTCGCCGTGGCCATCGCCACGGCGCCCGACGACGTTCGCGCGGTGGCCGATCACCTCATCGCTCCGCCGGACCAGGGCGGCTGGGCCGGACTCCTGGACCTGATCTGACGCTGCCCGGGGCGCCGACCAACGGATCGCCGCGAGAGCGGGCGACGCCTAGGGTACCGACCCTCGCCCGCCGCATCCTGGAGGAGAACAACCGATGTCGCTGTCATCGTGGGACGACTACCCGGTCCATCAGGCGGCGGAGTTCATCCGTCACGTCGCCACCAGCGATCGCAACTTCTACGATCGCTACTACTTCAACCTCCACGGCTCCAGCGACGAGGTGTTCGCCATCTTCGGCCTGGGCCAATACCCCAACCTCGGGGTCACCGATGGGTTCATCGCCGTCACCGCCGGCGAGCACCAGCACATCGTGCGGGCCTCGGCCGAGCTGGGCGACCGCATGGACACGTCCGTGGGGCCACTGCGGGTCGAGGTCATCGAGCCGCTCCGCAAGCTGCGCTTCGTCGTGGAGCCCACCGAACACCAAGTGGCCATGGACGTCATCTGGGAAAGCGCCATGCCGGCCCATGAAGAGCCTCGCCAGTACCTGCGCTCCCGAGGGAAGGTGGTGTTCGACACGCAGCGCTTCGCCCAGACCGGGTGCTGGACCGGCATGCTGACGGCCGGCGACACCACCTTCGACGTCACGCCGGAT
>JAOUEE010000340.1 GCA_029858875.1 Acidimicrobiia bacterium | reverse complement strand
GTCCTGGACGAGCTCGAGCTCGTCGGACTCGAACAGCACCACCACGCCGGTGCCCTCGGGAATCCGGTCGACGATGTCCTCGCTGAGGCCGATGCGCCGGCCGAGGGCGCGCACGAGCTCACCGAAGTCGATGGTGACCGCACCGCCTTCGGACGAGAGCACCTCGCCGGTGTCGTCCTCGATGACGGTCAGCAGCGTGCTGTGGGCCAGACGGTTGATCTCGCGCCATGTCGTTCGGGCCTGCTCGGTGTCGAGCAGGCGATCGACGGCATCGGTGGCCGGCCCCCTGACGGCGCCGGCGACCAGGCCGGCCAGCCCGTCGAAGTCGGCCGGCAAGGCCTCGGCCACGGCGTCCTCCACCGAGATGGCCGAGTAGAGCTCATCCACCAGGTAGACGGACAGGGCCTGGCGTATGTCGTCATCGGCCAGGAGTTGATCGGTGGCATCGACCCAGGCGTCGGTGTCGAGCGCCTGCCGCTCCACCCAGGTGTTCAATGTGGACACCAGCGCCAGCACCGACGCGAGGATCACCAGGGCGATGGCCAATTTGCGGCGATTGACGTCTTCCCCTGGCTCGGTCACGGCGGCGACTGTAGTCGAGGTCGTCCGTCGAGGTGATCGGGTGAGCGTTCATCACCGTCGCGCCGCTCGTGTTCAGCGGGTGGTCACCGCAGAGCCACCGGGAGCTGAGCAGACGGTTGGTCGGCCGGCGGATCGGGGCGATGCCACGGAGCCGCTGCTTCGCCCGTGCGGGTCAGGTCCAGCCACCTCTTGAAGAGGTGATGGACGGCGGTCGCGCCGACGATGGGCTGGTCGTCGAGGGGGAGGACAGCTGGATACAGCAGGAAGGGCTGGGTCTGCTTTCCCCCGAGTCCACCATGGAACCCGATCTGCTCCTCGAACGCCGCGCCCTCGTCGATGTCGGGGTCATAGAAGCTGTTCACGAGGATGTCGGGGGCATTGGCGAAGGAGTCGGTCCGCCGCAGGTGATCGGCCGCGCCGGGACCGAACGGCAGGAGGGGATCGACTCCCTCGACTCGACCGTCGGCCAGGTAGTGGATCCCACCTGCCCCGACGACCAGACCGCCCAGGGTCTGGGATCGCACCAACACGAAGCCGATCCCCGGATGGGAGGCCAGAGTGGTGACCAGGCCCGGGAAGCGGACCACCATCGTCTCCATGTCGGCCCGCTCTTCGATGTCGGGGAAGGAGATCAACCCGAGGTTGCCCGACGCGAGCACGATGACATCGTGCGCATCCTCGGTGTCGAGTGCGGCCGCGTAGCCCGGACCCAGGACGACCTCGCCGTCGACCGTGCGGCGACGAACAGCCGCGGCCAGCAGGCGGGAGATCCGACTGCTCTCGTCGTTGATGGCATCGCTCAGCACGCCGTTGAGGTTTCCCCATCCCTCCGTCGACAGTGACGGTTCGTCGACCTCCTGGGTGCGGTCGAGCAGCGAGCTCACCAGTTGGGGCAGGGTCTCACCGTAGCGCTGGCGAAACGTCGATCCCTGCGTCTGGCCGTGATCGGAGAGGATCACGACGTGGTACGGGCGGGGAGCCTCGTGGATGGCCCGCTCGAGCCGAGCCAGCTGCTGGTCGAGCCGCCACAGGGTCTCCAGGGCGTCGGGCGCCGAGATGCCCGAGTGGTGCGCCACCTCGTCGTACCCGACGAAGTCGGCGTAGGCGATGGGAACGCCCCGGTAGATGTCGCCGAGCAGCGTGTACACGGTGAGGTCACGCAGCACGATGGTGGTGGCCGCTCGCAGCAGCGGGTACACGCCGCCACGTCGCTGCCGGGGCTGGACATCACGTCGACGGGTCCGCCACGCGGCGGCCAGCTCGCGGGCGATGTCGGCCACGCTCAGGATGACGAGTCGAGCGATCGCATTGGGGTCGCTCAAGAAGAAGGCCAGACCGTGGCCGCTGCCCCGCGACCGGTCGGCGACGGTGCTGAAAGTGAACAGCGAGTCGTCGCTGTCGCCGGAGAACACATTCGACCGAGAGACCCCGCCCTCGGCCAGCAGGCCCTGGCCATCGGAGTGCCGACGCTCGATCTCGGCGGCGTCTCTCGGCCGATTCGAGGTCATGACCTTGCCCAGTTCCTTGTCGTACCAGCGGAAGGCGGGCATGTCGGTGTTGTCGCCGTGGAGAATGCCGGCCTGGCTGGCGCCGGTCTGGGACGACAGATCGCACTGCCAGCCGACCACCCGATGGGATCCCGAACGCACCCAGCGGGCGAGAGTGGGCAGATACCCCTCACCGAGTGCCCGACGCAGGACCGGCTCGGACAGCCCGTCGATCTGCAGGAACAACACGCCGGGCACGTCGGTGGGCTCGGTCGTGTCGAGCCGGCGGGCCATGCGCCGCAGAACCCGGCGGCGCCAGACGACGTCGTCATCGATCGCGAGCACGCTGCCCGCCATGGCCGACACGGCGGTCATACCGAGAGAGGTGACGATGGCGGTGCCCAGGCCGTCGACGTCGAAGCCGTCGACCAGTTCGGCGGCCACGATGAGAATGAAGCCGTTGGCCACCAGTCCGACGAGCCCGAGGGTCCACACGATCAACGGCGCGACCAATCGGACGATGAGCGGCCACACCACGCCGTTGAGCACGGCGATCACGCCCACCATGATCGCGATGGCCGACCAGCCCTGGACCGACAGTCCGGGCAGGATGGCCACCATCAGCGCCAGGCTGGCCGCGCTGACCAGGAAGACCACGACGACCCGCCCCAGCAAGTGGCGCGTGTCCGGTCGGGGCCGGCCTGGCGGGGGCTCCGGTGTGGTCACGGGATGGCGATGACCGGCGGTCGTCGCTCGAGCATCATGAGTCCTTCGGCTGGGGCGGGCGGCCGGATCCTATCGGGAGCGGTGCGACCTCCGCCGGGTCTCGTCTGCTAGAACCGGCGACCACCGTGCGACGCGAAGACGGAGGCAACGGTGATCAAGAGCAGCCGCGCATTCTCGATCGACGGGCGGTCGTTTTCTTTCGAGGTGCCGATCGAGTCGGCCCTGCCCATCGGGGCCTACGTGCAGCTGACGGCCGAGAACGGCCGCGAGTTCCTCGGACAGGTGCTCGACGAGAGGGTCGGCCAGGCGACTGGCGCCGGCTTCGATGACCGGGTGCAGGGCCGCGGCAATCTGCTCGCCGAGCTCGAGGGATCGGGGTCGGTCGCGCTCGACGGATCGGCGGCCTTCGGGGCGGCGCAGTTGCACCCCGCCGACAGCCACATGGTGGCCGCTCACCTCGATGCGTCTCTCGGATCCGGGGTCGGTCTCGAGCTGGGCACCGTGCAGGGCTCGCCTGGCGTGCCTGCTCGCCTGCATGCCCGAGGGTTCGGCCGCCACACGTTCCTGTGCGGACAGTCGGGCTCGGGCAAGACCTACACGCTGGGCATCCTGTTGGAGCGCCTGCTGCTCGACACCGACATCACGATCGTGGTGGCCGACCCCAACTCCGACTTCGTCAACATCGCCACGATGCGCCCGGCCGCGGAGACGGGGCTCGACCGAGCGACGTACGGAGAGGTGGCGGCCCGGTACGGCGACGTCGCTTCCCGCATCCACGTGTTCGGGGGCGAGGCGTCACCCAACCGGTTGTCGGTGCGGTTCGGGAGGCTAACGCCGGAGCAGCAGACCAAGGTGCTGGGTATCGATCCCATCGCCGATCCGGAGATCTACAACGCCTTCGTGCGCACCGTTGCCGGTCTCCACGAAGGCGACTACGGCATCGGCGATGTGATCCGGGCCACGCGCGCATCGTTCGCCGATGACCAACGACGCCTGGGACTGCGGATCGAGAACCTCGGCGTCGAGCAACTGTCCGTCTGGGCCGGTGATGCCGACCCCATGGGCAAGGTCCTGCCCGATGACGCCCGCATGATCGTGCTCGACCTCGGCGCCCTCGGGTCCGACCGCGAGAGCAACATCGCGGCGGCCGCACTGCTGGGTCATCTGTGGGCGCAGCGCCACGAGCGTGAACCCACCATCATCGTGATCGACGAAGCCCACAACGTCTGTCCCCAGCAACCGATCGGACCGAACCAGGAATTGGCAACGGAGCATCTCATCCG